>JAPFCT010000123.1 GCA_026169575.1 Faecalimonas sp. | reverse complement strand
CCTTTCGGTGAATTGATTTTGACAACTTAATTATACCATTTGGAGCTGATTGTTACTATAAATTTGAAGTGATAAATGAGGTTGCCATGCCTCGCAAACCCGCATAAATACTGAATGTGTGGAGTTTTGCTCATGGCTATAACCACTAAAAAGGGGAGGTGTCGTCCAGTTAATATCCCTGCTGATCACCGGAACAAGCCCTGCGATCGTTGCTGTATATCCGATACAGAGGTTTAAAAACGGAATGAACAAAAATGGAATCAAAAATACCGGGTTAAACACGATCGGTAAACCGAAAAGCAAAATTTCATTCACATTAAACACAGACGGAACCGCAGCAAATTTTGCAACTCTTCTGATATTTCTGTTTTTGCTGACAAGCAAAATTGCAATCACAAGAGCAATGGTGGAACCTGCACCTCCGAGGTTACAAAATGTATTTAATGATACTGTGTTGACAATTTCTGTCGGAATATTTCCAACAGCTATATCTACAATATTACGGTGAAGCAGACTGTTCAAAAATACTTCATTAATTTCATAATACACATGGGATCCGTGTATTCCAAAAAACCATAACGCATGCAGAGATACTGTATAAAAAAGTCCCATAAACATCTTATTTCCTCTCAGCTGCATAAAAATAACCGTAAGGAACCGCTCAATCAAATCCTGCAGACATGCCTGAAAAAAATAATCCATTAAAAAACTGAACAGTCCAAACAAAATAAGAATACACCCTAACGGGAAAATAGAAGTTGCCATTTTTGACAAAAAGGAATCTGTATCTTCATTTTTGATTTTAAATACAGGGTATTGCACAAAAAGATGAAACAGCTTTGTTGTAATTAATGCCGCCAACAGCGCGGAAGAAATTCCTGCTGTTCCAAAATACTGTGGATCAAATGTCCTGCTCCCCATCCCTATCAGAAGCATAAAGGATGCTGTTGCACCAAAAGATACAAAACTTTTTCCATTTTTTATTTTCAGCTGCTCGGCGTAACACCATGCAACTGAAAAGGATAATATCAAAGAAAAATAATCCGTTGTCGAGCTGTAAATTCTTGTGAGGATCTGTAAAAACGAAAATGCATCTGCGCTGTTGAGCCATTCCTGATATCCGTTTACCGGAAAACTAAGACCTACTCGCCAGCGAAGAGATGATCACAAGTGGAGTCATAAAAATCAATCCCTTGCGGATTGCCTGAGAACTTTTCCCTGACTCCATAAAAGTAGTGAAACTCCTTTTTCTTCTGCTTATTCTTTTATTATGAAAAATTTTTTCTATTACACCTTTCATATCAATCTCCCTCCGCCAAAAGAATAGCATTGTTCCTTTCATCGCGCAAGGTTTTTTCCTTGTTCTTCCGTTCTTTTTTCAAAACAATAAAAAGGAAAATTTTTGTGGTAGTCAGAGAAAAAATCTTGTATAATTATCTTAATATCTTAAACAAAGGAAAAAGGGGAGGAATCTATCATGACTTTTGATGAACTTCTGACAGAATTAGGGATTGACTCAGCATACACTCTGGCACGCTTCAGTGGCATGAAAAATATTTTAGAACGCTTTTTATTAAGATTTTTAGATGATTCCTGCATGGAACTTCTAAATCAGGCTTTTGCCCATGGGAATCCAGATGATGCAGAACGCGCTGCCCATACGCTGAAAGGTCTCGCCGCAAATCTTGGACTGGATGAATTAAGCAGACGCGCCGCCCAATGTGTACAGACAATCAGAAACAATGATTTTGAAACAGCGAAACAGCAATATCCGTACATTTCAGAGGAGTATGAACGAATCATTCATATCTTAAAGAAATACACAGATTCATTATAGGAAGGATAAATATTATGAGTTACAAAATGATGATAATCGATGATGATGAAATCACTTTAGATATTATAGAAACTTTACTGGAAGATGAATATACGATCATAAAAATGAAATCCGGTGTAAATGCTCTTGCACGATTAAGAACAACTCCAGATATAGATATTATCCTTTTAGATATGATGATGCCAGGATTAGACGGGATCAAAGTGTTAAAATTCCTGAAAGAAGATAAACAGTTATCTAAAATACCTGTAATCCTTTTAACCAGTCTGGATGGAATCAGTTTTGAAGCACAGGGATATCTCTCAGGGGCCAGCGACTACATTCGTAAACCGATCCACGCAGAACTTCTAAAACTGAAAGTAGAACGCCAGATTCATCTTGCAAGAATTATAAAAGAACATGCGATTTACCGTCAGAGACTGACACTTATCAAAAAGCTTCTTGAAAATATAGATCTGGATATCACTGGTCTTGATTTTCTTCAGGAAGACCATACAGAAGAACCTTCCTGATTTTTTGATTCTTCACTTTACTACTTTTTATTAAATTTGTCAAAAGGAGCTGTACATTCGCATACAGCTCCTTTGTTGCTTTTCATTTAGCTATTTTGCTGCTAAAAAAGCATTAATCTTTTCTTCTAACAGATCTGCATCAATCCCATGAACCATTGCTGCTTCTGCAAGTGTTTCCGCCTGGGAAGCCGGGCATCCGAGACAGTGCATTCCCACTTCCATAAGAATAGGTGCAACTTCCGGATTACTATTGAGAAGTTCACCGATTGTCATATCTTTTGTCACTTTTGCTGCCATTTCCAGTTCCTCCTTTATTTTTTCAACTGTCAGACATACAGAAATTCTCCTGCTATGCCATACTGTCCTTTCGATTATAATACTACTTTTTTAAATTATCAACTCCTACTTAATTGTTTATACATTTCTCACTTCTTTTAGAAACTTTAAAAGTCAACAAGTTTTTTAATTTTTTTCGACATAACAGTATTTTTATTATAACTCAACAAAACACTCGTTCTTTTTTTAACAATAATAATCCACATAATCCACATCGATTAATGTGGATAATGTGGATAACTTTGTGTAAAACTTTTGTTTCGAGTGATTTTCTGCGTTTTTTCATGTTGATAACTTGTGGAAAGTATTTTGATATCTTTTTTCATAAATTGATCCTGCTCGACAAATTTGTGCAGTTTGACTAGATGCCGTTTACCTGTTTTTTCCAGTTCACAGATTATTTCTCCCAAAGCAAAAACAGAATCTGGCTGCAGCACCCGCAGGTACGCAGTCAGGTTCTGTTTTTCCCCCTAATTTTTACTGCCCAGAATATTATCCAGACTTCTATTATTTATAAAATTCTTCTGATCGTAATAATCTCATTTAAAAATACCGGACTGATTCCGATCCCATTTTCCTCATCAATTGCATTGACCATCTTATCTTCTCCCACGTATATTCCAACATGTCCATCGTATAAGACCAGATCTCCGGGAATTATTTCTTCATAGCCTACTTCTTCCCCGACCTGTTCCATATCCCATGTTGTGCGCGGAAGTTCTTCATTAAAATTTTTATATACAGACTGGACAAACCCCGAACAGTCTGCCCCTTCCGTCAGGCTTGTCCCGCCCCACACATAAGGATTTCCAATAAATTTACACGCATATTCGACCACCTTTTTTCCCTTTTCCCCGGCTATCACGCGCTGCTCTTCTTCCTTTGACTCAGCATAAGTAAATTGTGCTTCTGTCTTCGCATACAGTTCTGAGATGAATCCTTCTCTTCCCTCATATTGTATCGGAATCCACCCGGTATCTGCTTCTCCTTGTATTTCCTTTTTCTCCCCCTTTTTCAACTGCCCGATAATTTCTGTATCTGTTCCCATTCCCTTCCGTACATTAAGAATATCAGCCGTAACCTCGGCAATTTTTCCGGCTTCCTTTGCTTTCTTTTTTGCCTGCTCTCCCATAAGCATCTCGCTTTTTCTGACATATCCACGAACGTCCCCGGAAACAACTTCCAGCCATTCTCCCTGCTTTCCAATCACAGATGCAGCGCCTTCTTTATATAGTTTCCCCTGATAGCCGGCACTTTCCCTTGCTTCACTTCTTATATAAATGAAAGGATCCACATTTGCAAACACAATCGGACTGTACTCTGTCTCGTACTGCTCTCTCAATACTTCCATCCCCGCCTTTGGGAGAGATTCACTGGCATGTACCGGAACCATACCGGTACTTCCGGCCACAATACCTGCTACAGCCAGTCTGGCTATCATCCATCTTCTTTTTTTCTCTCTCATTATTACTCCCCTTTCCAATTTTGCTTAGTATCCCCATTTTTTCCAAAGTCATTCAAGCTCCCTGATGTGCTTTTCTTCAAACTTTATATTTCCCTCATTTCTTTCCCCGCTCCTTTCGCTTTCTTTTTTATACTAATTTTTGCTTGACAATTTCACTGAAAATAATTATATTATAATCATAATAACTATTATTATTATTGAAAGGAGGATTCCTATTGGCAACTTTAAAGTATAGCAGACAGCGAGAGTCCATTAAAAATTATTTGCAAAGCACAACGGAGCATCCAACTGCTGATACTGTATACGCGCATGTACGGGAAGAGTTTCCAAATATCAGTTTAGGAACTGTTTACCGTAATCTGAATCTGCTTGCAGAAACAGGGGATGCTCTGAAAATATCAACCCCATCAGGCGGAGACCGTTTTGATGGCAGGACAAATCCGCACTATCATTTTATATGTACCTGCTGCGGAAAAGTAATGGATCTTGAAATGGAAAGCATTGATCATATTAATGACATTGCAGGGAGAGATTTTGCAGGAAGTATCGAATCCCACACAACTATGTTCTACGGAAAATGCGAAGACTGTATTATGAAATCTTAATCCTTTATAAATTTTCAAATATCCATTGACAAACGATAATAATTGTGCTAAATTAATATCAGTAACTATTACTGATATTAAAAAATAAAAGTAAAAGAAAAGGAGATCTTAACTATGAAAAAATTTGTATGTACAGTATGCGGATACGTTTACGAAGGAGAAGCTGCACCGGCAGAATGTCCACAGTGCCATGTAGGAGCTGATAAATTCAAAGAAATGACAGGAGAAAGAGAATGGGCTGCTGAACACGTTGTAGGTGTTGCTCAGGGCGTTAGCGAAGACATCTTAGCTGATTTAAGAGCAAACTTTGAAGGTGAATGTT
>JAPFCT010000304.1 GCA_026169575.1 Faecalimonas sp. | reverse complement strand
TGGAGCGTATTTGGACTTCCGAGAATCATCATCAATAAGACAAATATCTTAAGAATGATGAACATGGTAGACAATCCGCATAACGGTGTGACATTCTGTTCCGGATCTTATGGAACAAACCTGGAAAATGATCTTCCGGACATGATCCGTTCTCTGAAAGGAAGAATTCATTTTGCACATGTGCGTAACTTAAAATTCAACTCTCCGACAGATTTTGAGGAGGCTGCACACCTTTCTTCAGATGGAACATTTGATATGTATGAGATTATGAAGGCACTTTATGAAATCGGATTTACAGGACCGATCAGACCGGACCACGGCCGTATGATCTGGGGAGAAGTGGCAATGCCTGGATACGGACTGTATGACAGAGCGCTTGGAGCTACTTACTTAAACGGACTCTGGGAAGCAATCGAGAAAGGAGCAAACTAAGATGCAGTTAAATCAGGCAGGGCTAGCAGACAGAAAACAGTGGGAAGAAAAAGGATACAGACTTCCGCAGTTTGACCGCGAGCAAATGGCAGCAGCGACAAAAGAAGCACCATTTTGGGTACACTTTGGAGCAGGGAATCTGTTCCGTGCATTTCAGGCAAATGTGGCACAGAATCTCTTAAATGAAGGAGTGCTCGACAGAGGAATTGTTGTGGCGGAAGGATATGACTATGAAATCGTGGAAAAAATGAACCGTCCACACGATGATTACAGCATTCTTGTGACATTAAAAGCAGATGGCAGTGTAGAGAAAACCGTGGTGGGAAGTGTTGCAGAATCCCTTGCGCTGGATTCTGACAATGAGACAGATTTTGGAAGACTCAAAGAAATCTTCACAGCAGATTCCCTTCAGATGGCAAGTTTTACGATCACAGAGAAGGGATACAGCCTTGTAAACGGAAAAGGGGAAACACTTCCAGATGTGGCAGAGGACTTTGTGGCAGGACCTGAGAAGGCAAGAAGCTATATCGGAAAAGTATCAGCGCTTCTGTATGCAAGATACCAGGCAGGAGAAAAGCCGGTGGCAATGGTAAGTATGGATAACTGTTCCCACAATGGAACGAAGTTATACGATGCCGTCCACACATTTGCAGAAACATGGGTAAAAAATGGTGTTGCCGAGACTGGATTTGCGGCTTATATCGAAAATCCTGACAAGGTTTCCTTCCCGTGGACGATGATCGATAAGATCACTCCTCGTCCGGACAGTTCTGTGGAAGAAATCTTAAAGAATGACGGGGTGGAAGAACTTGATCCGGTGATCACTTCCAAGAACTCCTACGTGGCGCCGTTTGTCAATGCAGAAGAGTGCGAATACCTTGTTATTGAAGACAGGTTCCCGAACGGAATACCGGAACTGGAAAAAGGCGGATTGATGTTTACAACACGCGAGACCGTGGACAAAGTAGAAAAGATGAAAGTCTGCACCTGCTTAAATCCGCTTCACACGACACTGGCAGTGTTTGGATGTCTGCTCGGATATGATCTGATCTCCAAGGAAATGAAGGATGATGTATTAAAGAAACTCGTAGAGGGAATCGGATATGTGGAAGGACTTCCGGTCGTAGTAAATCCGGGAATCCTTGATCCGAAAGAATTTATCGATACGGTTTTAAATGTGCGTATTCCAAATCCGTTTATGCCGGATACTCCGCAGAGAATCGCAACAGATACTTCCCAGAAGCTTGCGATCCGTTTCGGGGAGACGATCAAAGCATATGAGGCGGACGAGAACTTAAATACAGCAGATCTGAACTTGATTCCGCTTGTATTTGCAGGATGGCTCCGCTATCTGATGGGTGTGGATGACAATGGAAAAACATTTGATTTAAGCCCGGATCCGCTTCTTGAGACGGTTTGCCCATATGTGGCAGGATTCAAACTTGGAGAAGAGACAGATGTGGAAGCTTCTGTAAGACCGGTATTAGAGAACAAAGCAATTTTTGGTGTGAACTTGTACGAAGTGAACATGGCAGAAACCGTATGCGGTTACCTGAAAGAAATGCTTGCAGGAACCGGTGCAGTGAGAAGTACACTGGAGAAATATGTAAGATAAAAGAAAGAGGACTTGGAAGGGGATTTCCCTTTCAAGTCCTTTGTACTTAAGAGGCGAGGCAGTCGCGCATAACTTCATAAGTACCTTTTTCTTCTATTTCTTTTAAGTAACGGCATACCTCCGCTTCAAATCCCTCCAGTCTGCTGAGATCTTCTCCCCAGAACTGTTCGTTGGTGCAGACTGCGTGTGAAAGATCTTTTGCACTGTCATTTCTGTGGGCAAAGAAGAAGTCGAGAACATCCCGGTCATCTTTGATCAGATATTCGGTATCGTTTCTCATTCCCACAAGTCCGTCTTCGGTAAGCTTTTCTCCGCGGAAGAAGGCGATATAAAATGCAAAAGAAGCAGTGATGCAGGAAGGAAGCTTTCCGGTTTCTTTGAGATATCCTTTCAGAGAAGGCATCACACGGGCTTTCCACTTCGATGTAGAGTTCAGCGAGATGGAAAGAAGTGCGTGATCAATAAACGGATTGCGGAATCGCTCTGTCACAGATGCGGCAAATTCTTCTAGTTCTTCCTTTGGTAAAGTTAATGTAGGAATGATCTCTTCGTAAATTGTCTTGTTCATAAACTTCTGGATGACTTCATCTTCCATACAGTCACGCACGATGTCCTGTCCGGCAAGGTAGGCGCCCAGAACGAAAGAAGTGTGTGCACCGTTGAGAATACGCACCTTGCGCTGTTTGTAAGGCTTATGGTCATCTGTGATCAGGACAGGGAGACCTGCTTCTTCAAATGGAAGTTCCTTTTTCAGAGACTGTGGACCTTCAATGACCCAGAATCCAAAGATCTCTCCGGTATCGATCAACTGATCGATGTAGCCGTTCTCCTTGTTGATCTCGTCTGCCTCCGCTCTCGGATATCCGGTTACGATCCGGTCTACCAATGTGGAGCAGAAGAGATTTTCCCGGCGGATCCAGTCAGAGAAGTCCTCGCCGAGATTCCACTGTGCTGCATAATTTAACACACATTTCTCCAGTTCCTTTCCGTTGTTGTCGATCAGTTCACATGCAAGGATCACAAATCCTTTTCCTGCTTCTGCACCAAATTTCTGGAAACGACGGTATAAGAACTGTGTGAGCTTTGCCGGATAGCTGGAAGCAGGAGTATCCGTAAACTGGCAGGAAGGGTCGTAGACAATTCCTGCCTCTGTCGTATTGCAGGCGATGTAGCGAAGATCCGGGTTATCTGCGCAGGCAAGTACTTCCTCATAATCTTTGTACGGGTTTAAGCATCTGCTCACGCAGGAAATGACACGTTTCTGATTTACTTTCTGCCCATTCTGGAAGCCGCGCAGATAGAGGGTGTAGAGTCCTTCCTGCTCGTTGATCAGATCGGCAAGTCCCGGCGCGATCGGCTGACACAGGACAACCTTTGACTGGAATCCGGTCTTTTCATTTAAGACGTCAATAAAATAGTCCACAAATGCCCGGAGAAAATTTCCTTCTCCGAACTGGAGCACACGTTCCGGTGCCTCCGGAAGCAGATAGCCGTCATAATTTTGTTCGCGCAGAGTCTGGTAACTTAGTTTTTTCATATAAATATCCTCACTTTCTGATTGATATATTGTTTTTGTTTGTTTGCAAAGGCAGGTTCATCTACAATGTAACACCCTGCTTAAAGATAGCCATATCATGGAAGCTGGCCGTCTCTGATTTTACTTTTTCGCCGGAGGCGATGCGGATGACATGATCAAATAATTGTGCGGCAAGTTCTTCTAAGGAAGAATCCTCTACCATTGCCCCACAGTTAAAATCAATCCAGTTCGATTTCTTCTGATAGAGTGCGGAGTTGCTGGAAATCTTCATGGTCGGAACCGGGGAGGCAAACGGTGTCCCGCGTCCGGTTGTAAACAGAACGATATGTGCTCCGGAAGCTGCAAGTGCGGTGGAGGCAACAAGGTCATTGCCGGGAGCGCTTAAAAGATTCAGACCACGGCGGGAGACCGGCTCTCCGTATGCAAGTACTCCGCGGACCGGAGCATGACCGGATTTTTGCGTACATCCGAGGGATTTGTCTTCCAGTGTGGAGATTCCGCCCTTTTTATTTCCCGGAGACGGATTTTCATAAATCGTCTGTCCGTGCTCCTTGAAGTAATTCTTAAAATCGTTGATCAGACAGACTGTCTGGTCAAACAGCTCTTCGGTCTCGCACCGGTTCATCAGCAGCGTCTCTGCGCCGAACATTTCCGGAACTTCTGTAAGGATGGTTGTCCCCCCTTTAGAGATCAGCATATCAGAAAACGCGCCGACAACAGGATTGGCAGTGATTCCCGAAAGACCGTCCGAACCTCCGCATTTCATGCCGATGATCAGTTCCCGGCAGCTGATCGGTTCCCGGTGAAACTGACCTGCATAATCGACCAGTTCCTGAATGATGTGCAAAGCTTCCTCGATCTCATCTTCACAGTCCTGGGCCACAAGAAAGCGGACACGTTTCTCATCGTAATCGCCAATATAGGATTTCAGAACATCGATATTGCTGTTTTCACATCCGAGCCCCAGCACAAGAACTGCTCCGGCATTCGGATGGTTGATCAGATCTGCCAGAATCTTTCGGGTATGCTCCTGATCCTCTCCCATCTGGGAGCAGCCGTATGGATGAGAAAAGGCGAGAATCTCCTCCACCGATCCCGAGATCAGAGACTGTGCCTTCCGTTCGATCGCAGAGGCAACATTATTGACACAGCCGACAGTTGGAATAATCCAGATGTCATTGCGGATTCCGACCTTTCCGTTCGCTCTTCGGTATCCCTGGAACATACGGTCATCGGAGGCAGAAAGGGGAACCGCTTGTCTGTCATAAGTATAGGTCAGAAGTTGATCCAGATTTGTATGAATGTTATGGGTGTGTACCCAGGAACCTGTCAGGATCTCTTTTGTGGCAGTTCCAATCTGGGCGCCATATTTTATAATAGGAGTGCCTGCAGGGAGGTCGCAAAGTGCAAATTTATGTCCCTGCGGGATATCTTCTGTCAATGTAAGAGTACCGGAAGGGAATGTCAGTTCCGAATGTGCAGCCAGGGGCTCCAATGCGACTGCGACGTTATCATTTGAATCAATTTTTATAAATTTCTGCATAAATACGTCCTTTCAAAACAAATATTGTAAGCGTTTACATTACCATACGATATTTTGAAAAAACAGTCAACAGAAAATGAGAAAAACTTTATACTTCGTTGAAATACACAAAAAGTCATGGGAAAAATTGGGAGGAAATACAATGGATTCTCACTTGAACAGAAGAGAAAAAGCTAGTATGATAGAATAAGCATGAAAGAGCTTTCAAAAATATGGAAAGATATGGAAGTCTTATATGGATATGTGGTACAATGAAATAAAGAAAGTTGGTGAAAATATGGACGAATTAAAGAGGGATAAAATGAACATCTATGACATAGCGAAGCTTTCGGGCGTTTCGATTGCCACGGTTTCAAGAGTAGTAAATGGGAGTCCGAATGTAAGCGAGAAGACAAAAGAAAAGGTGCTTGCAGTGATTAAAAAGTCAGAATATACACCAAACGTATTCGCTCGCGGTCTGGGGCTGAATTCTATGAAGATGATAGGAATTCTGTGTCCGGATATTTCGGATCTTTATATGGCGCAGGCAGTTTCTTATCTGGAAAAAAGACTTCATCAATATGGCTATGATTGTATTTTGGGATGTAGCGGATATGAGCAGAAGTCCAAAGAACATCATACAAAGTTGTTGCTGTCAAAACGAATTGACACACTGATCATGGTTGGTTCTACTTATGCGGGGGTCGGAAATAATCCCAGGGAAGCAGAATATATCCGGGCAGCGGCAAGGCAAGTTCCAGTTTTTTTAGTGAATGGATATATTCAGGGAGAAAATATTTTCTGTTCCTATGGAGATGATTTTCAAGGGGCATATGATATCACTACCGCATTGATCCGGAGAGGAAAGAAGAGAATTTTATTTTTAAGTGATTCTCGTACATATAGCGCGGAACAGAAGTTAAAAGGGTATGAGGCCGCTCTCTCGGATGCAGGATATCCGATTTTAGGAGATTTAAAATTTTATACAAAAAATGATATCCATTATATTCAGGATATTTTGCTCGCACACCGGACATTAGAGTTTGACAGTGTACTGGCATGTAACGACAGTCTGGGAGTAGGAGCATTGAAATATGCAAAAGCGAGAGGAATTAAGGTACCCGAAGAGCTAAGTGTAACAGGATACAATAATTCAGTAATGGCGGTATGCAGCGAACCGGAATTAACCTCGGTTGATAATCATCTAGAGCAAATCTGCCATGATACGATTGAAAATATGGTGAAAGTGCTTCAAGGGGAGAAAGATGTGGAGCAAAATAATAAGATTCCATGTCAGATTGTAAAAAGATGTTCTACTGATTTCTAAAAGTTACAGAGCAGGCAAGGAATACGATTGTAAATATTTTTTGAATGTGGTAGTGTATAAAAGAAGACAGAACAGATTTAGGAGGATAACAGAATGAAAGATCAAAATTGTGCATACTGTGCAGAAGGCGAACTGCTGGATGCATTTGGAATTAAAATCTGCGAACTGGAAAGTTCCAAAGTGTATTTATTTAAAGAGCAGAGCCATTTCGGACGTGTGATCGTTGCTCATAAAAAACATGTGAGCGAGCTTGTAGAGCTGTCCCAGGAAGAACTTCACTTATACTTTGATGAAGTTGCAAAAGTTGCCAATGTACTTCATAAATTATTTCAGCCAGAGAAAATAAATTATGGCGCATATGGAGACACCGGACATCATTTGCATTTTCACTTGGTTCCAAAATATAAAGATGGATATGAGTGGGGCGGTGTATTCGCGATGAATCCGGGAGAGAAGTATCTCACAGAGGAAGAATATACAGAATTAGTAGAAAAGATTAAAAACGAGTTATAAGATGCCAATGCGCTGTCTGGACTGGTCAGAAATGACAAAACTGGCTGTTTTTATATAACCACTCTTGTGCTAGGATAAAACTGTAAAGATAATATAGAAAAGGGCTGTGTCACGAAGAGCGAATTGAGCAATGGTGCAGCAAAGAAAGCATGAGAGGATGAGACATATGAAAATGAAAAATCAGACGGTTATGAAGCTGGCACAGACAGCATTGCTGGCAGCACTTTGTTTTGTATCATTTACTTTTTTACAAATTAAGATTCCGATGCCTGGAGGAGATGCAACATCTCTTCATATTGGAAATGCATTTTGTGTACTGGGCGCCTTGCTGCTGGGAGGCTGGTATGGAGGTCTGGCAGGAGCGATTGGAATGACGGTTGCGGATTTGATGGATCCGGTTTATATTGTAGGAGCGCCAAAGACATTTGTTTTAAAACTGTGTATCGGTCTTATCACAGGTCTGATCGCACACAGAATTGCCGGAATCAATGAAAGCAGTGATAAGAAATACGTTTTTAAATGGAGCATACTTGCTTCGGTTGCCGGATTGGGATTTAATGTGATCGCGGATCCGGTTGCCGGGTATTTTTATAAGCAATATATTCTCGGACAGCCACAGAAGATGGCAGAAGTTCTTGCGAAATGGAGCGCAGCTACAACGTTTGTCAATGCAGTAGTATCTACAATTCTTGTGGTAGTTATCTATAATGCAGTCAGGCCCGTACTGCTTCGGAGTGGACTGCTCACGCCAGAAAAATAAGAATAAAAGACAGACCAGGGTATAGAAGAAAAAGAAAATAAAATATAGAAAAGAAAATACGTTCTGCGCCGGAAAGGGAATGCAGAGCGTATTTTTAGTTGCATAGAATACTGCTCTTTACCTAAAAAAATAAAAAAAGAATAAAATGTATACAATAAAGAAAAAAGACAGAAAATTTAGGGGGGGGTAGATTGAAAATACTAAAATACACATACAATATAAATAGTTATACTTGCATTTGGAAAAAAGTATGATAAAATAATAGATGATAAATTAAAAAGATATATGAAGGATGATTCCGGAAGGAAGTGAATGACAGCATATATTATGAAAATCATAGATGATGAAAATGGAAACGATGCAAAACAGTATTCAAAGTATTGTAAAAAGCACAGAGGAAAAGAAAAAAATGGACAGCATGGGGAGAAGACATCGGGGAATAAAAAAGACAGAAAAAAACTTATTATAAAAATTTGTTTGATCATTTTAGGCATTCTGTGTTTGGCTTGTATAGGTACTGCAGGAGCCTTTTTTTATTTACGCGCCCAGGGAGAAAAGAATCTCAAAACGGAAGTTCCTCAAAAAGGGAAAAATACCGGAGGGGGCAGTGAAAAAAGAGAAGGGCTTTATATTACCTATGAGGGCAAAGAATATCAGTATAATTCTGATATCATTAATATTTTATGTCTGGGGATCGACAAAGATCTTCCTATCGAAGAAAAAAGAGAAACAGGAAGCGAAGGATTGTCTGATGCTATCCTGCTTGTGAGTGTGAATGTAGAAGAAAACAGTTTGAAAATTATGGCAGTACCAAGAGAGACGATCGTTCCGGTGAAAGTGCTGGACAAAGGAGGCGGATTTGTCGGAACGGAGAATAAGCAGATCACACTTCAGTATGCATATGGGAGAAGTGCAAAGGAAAGCTGCGAGCTGACGAAAGAATCGGTCTCCAATCTGTTGTATGGGCTGCCGATTCAAAGATATTGCTCCATTAATTTTCAGGCGCTTCCGTTACTGAATGATGCAATTGGGGGCGTAGATCTGACTGCGTTGGAGACTGTGGAATGGGCAGAAGGAGCTTTTTATCAGGGACAGCAGCTGCATTTGCAGGGGCAGAGTGCACTTGACTATGTAAGACAGAGAGATGAGACTGTTCCCGAAAGCAGTATGGGAAGGCTGGAACGCCAGAAGCAGTATATCACGGCATATATAGATCAGGGGAAAGAAGCTGTGAAGAAGGATATGAGTCTTCCGGTTACAATGTATCAGCAGCTTGCTGCAAATATGTGTACAGATTTGAATGCTGAGGATATAACTTATCTGGCCTCGGAACTTCTGGACGTGACTATTTCAGCAGAAAATATCAGTATGGTACCTGGAGATGTGATAACGGGGGGAGAGTATGAAGAATATCATGTGCAGACAGAAGCGTTAAAACAGTTGGTTGTTCAGAATTTTTATAAAGAAGTTCCAAAAGAGCAGTGAGAAAAGTGACAGAGAGGATGGTATAGAGTATGAAAAAAACATGGAAAGTAGCGCTTGCAGCCGCGGTGGCGGTGTTAGTTCTCGGTGGATCGGCTGCCGGAGCATTGTACTTTTTTGATCAGGATAAGGCAGTTCAGGTAGAAGAAAAGAAGGAGAAGGCGGAACCGGAACAGGCAGAGAAGGACTATAATGCCATGCAGGGAGATATCGTCGCGAAAGCGGAAGATCCTTATCAGAGCAAGATAAATTTTGAGGAATTACAGAAAGTGAATGCAGACGCGTATGCGTGGATTCAGATTCCGGGGACAAATGTTGATTATCCGATTTTACAAAGTGCAACAGAGGCAGACGACTATTATCTGAATACAACAATTGACGGAAAGACCGGATATCCGGGATCTATTTATACAGAAAGATATAATTCTACAGCTTTCACAGATCCGGTCACGGTTGTATATGGCCATAATATGAAAGAGGGAACAATGTTCTCGCAGCTGAGAAATTATACAGATAAGGCATTTTTTGACAGTAATCCATACATATATGTGTATCTGCCAGATAAAACCTTGAAATATCAGATTTTTGCAGCAGTTGCATTTGATGACCGTTACATTTTAGGCAGTTATAATTTTGATGACAAAAATGATTTCCAAAAATATCTGGATGAACTTAGAAGTACAATGGATGGAAATGTAAACCCGGATGTGCAGGTGACCCAGGACAGTAAAATACTGACGCTTTCTACATGTATTGACGAATATCCAGAACAAAGATGGCTTGTAAACGCAACTTTGGTATCACAGGAACAGTAAGCTTTTATTGGGGTTAAAGTATTTCGAAAGAAATATTTTAATAGAATTACACAAAATAAGACTGAGAGGAGAAAAAGAAATGAGCAAGGTAAACAAAAAGATGAAAAAAGTCGCAGCTGCAATCGCAGTAGCAACTCTGAGCATGAGCATGAGCATGGGAGTATTTGCTTCCAGCCCGATTGACCCGGAGATTCCAGATGTAGAACAGCCGGAAAAACCAGATAACAACAAACCAGAGAAACCAGAAAATCCGGACAATAACAAACCAGAGAAACCGGAAAATCCGGACAACAATAAACCGGAAGAGAAACCGATTCCAGAGGTTTGGGGAGCAACAGGTACGGATAAAAACGGCAATAAGGTTACAGCATGGTCTACAGAAGAAATTTCTAAAGAAGTAGAAGAAATTTTAAAGGATGAAGAAAAGGTAAAAGATATTCTTGAAGGCGCCGGATTTGATGTAAAAGAAGATCAGAATACAGTTGTTCTTGGTGCTGGAAATCTTGAACTGGTAGACAAATTTGGAAATCCGTTGGAAGAAATGCCGGAAGGTGGTGTGGATTTAGACCTGAGACTTGACAGTTTTACAAATAGTGAAGATTTTGAAGGTTTAGAAAATGGGGACACGTTATATGTACTTCATCAAAAAGCTGATGGAACATGGGAAGTTCTGGAAGGAACTGTTTCTGTAAACGAGTTTGGTGTATATAGCGTAAGTGCACATTTTGACAGTCTTTCACCAGTAGCAGTTGTTAAGGTAATGTCTAACGGTAAAGTGGCAGTTCTTGACAAAAACGAAGAAGTTCTTGGAACTTTAGAGCCAGATAAAGTTGCCAAAGATGAAACAAGCGTAAAAGTAGTAAAGACAACTACTGTTAAAACATCACCAAAGACAGGTAACTAAAAATTAAATAAAGTTTGATTTACATTATTTTGTGTAATTTGTATATAAGCAAAGTCCTATTTGTCATTTTGGCAAATAGGCTTTGTACTATAGGGGAGAGAGATGAAAGGACTAAAACGGTACTATAAATTTCTGGCTTTGATCACTATATTTTTTTGCATCGGATACCCGTTTATTACTTACTTTCATGTGGAAAAAGCAAGTGGGATGGAACTGGAGTATTTTGCTAAGAAATCAAAAATTATTATAGATATGTTTTATTATCAAAAGGAGAAAGTATTATTTTTGTTCTCACTTTTCCTTTTGGTGGGAATAATTTCGGGGGGAGTTTTTTACTATATATTTTATGAAAAATTTCCGGGATATTATTTGCCGGACAGAGGAATACTACTGGCAGTGGTAAGCTACTTTTTTCTCAATATTCTTTCGGTGTTTTTTTCGGGATATAAAGAATATGGATTTATGGGATCGTGTATTGATTATGAGGGAATCGCGGCAATCTTTGGCTATATGGTACTGTTTTTTGGAGGCTTTGTACTATTCAGAAAAGAAAGAACAGAGAAGTGGCTGAGAATAGGGTTGGAAGTTTTGGCAGCATTGGTGATCCTGGGTACTTTTCTCGAAATAATCCTGGGACCTTTTTTTAATATTGAGTGGATCAGAAGGCTTCTCACACCAGACCGGTATGAACATCTTTTAGAGAATGTTCATTTAAACTATTATGGAAATGCAGCGCTTACTTTTGGAAATCCGGGATTTTTTGGAGGATTCTGCGTACTTTTGTTTACCGTTTTTCTGGGAATAGCTTTGTGGGAGAAAAACAGAAAGAGACAGATTTTTGATATGCTGTTGACCGGAGGTCTTCTTTTTTGTATTTTTATGTCAGGATCTTCAGGAGCGTTATATAGTGCAGTCATTGTAAGTGTTCCGGAAGTGTTATTCTGGAGCAGAAGAGAAGGATGGAGAAAAGGAATACGATCCGCGGCAGTCATTGCAGTAGTGACAATCGTTCTGCTTGTGGCGATGCAGCTGTCTTCTGGTCAAAGTGGGGATGGCATATGGAAGAAGGTAAAAAATTTGGTGGGAAATCCACAGTATACAAAGGAAGATACTGTTTTTTCCATAAAGAAAATACAGCTTGACCAGGGGAAGGTGGAAATAGAAGGAGAACGAGAAACGTTTACAGTACAAATTGCCGGACAAAGTAAAGACGATTTAGGAATAGAGAATGTTAAAATAAAAGATAGGAATGGGGAGGAGGTCAAAACAGAAAAGGAAGAGGAAGGCTGGAGACTGATAAATGAGTTTTCCGAAGTGAAATTTTCTATAGTAGACCGTATTATTTCTTTTGATTTTGGATATGACGATCCAGTAGAATTTTATGCAGTTGAAAACAACCTCTATTATATTGATTTTAAAGGGTCGCTGCTGAATGAAATTCCGCAGCCGCAAATCGATATTGGGGAGAAAATTGGATCTGTATTTACCGGAAGGGGATATATCTGGCTGTCATGTCTTCCGGTTCTGAAAGAGGTTTTTATTTTGGGAAAAGGTATTGGAAGTTTCCCGTTTGTTTATCCACAGTCAGAAGTAGCCGGAATGCTGAATATTCATGGGAGCGCAGATTACTGTATTGAGCAGGCACACAGCTGGTATCTGCAGGTTGCAGTAAATAGCGGGATTTTTTCGCTCATTTGTCTGCTTTATGTGTTTGCATGTGTATTCAGGAAGGGGTATCAGGAAAGAAAACAACAAGGGGTTTGCTGGAAAAATCTTATTTTCTGGGGAATTCTGGGATATTTACTTGTGGGGATCGTGAATAACAGCTGCGTGGCAGGAGCGCCATTATTCTGGCTGCTTTTAGGCGTATATCTGGGAAAAGATAAACTTATTCAGATGGAAATATTATAGTAATTTTTTAATATGGATGATTTCGTTTTCTTCTGGATGACACATTTGCAAAATTAATATAGGTATGCTATATTTATTCATGATTAAAATGTCTATTAAGTATAAGTATAGGTGGTAAGAAAATTATGGATAAAAGAGAAATGACACCAGAAGAGAGAAGAAACAGACAGAGAAGACAGCAGGAGAAATCCGGTCAGAGAAAGGCGCCTCCGAGAGCAGGCGGAACTTATCCAGGCGGAAAAAACAGAGCAAATTCTCACAGCGCCAGAAGAGATTCGTATGATAATCCTGCAAAATCAAGAGCAGGGGAAAGCCGGAGAACAGGTAATGCACAAAGAAATGACAGGCCGGTAAGGAAAAAGAAAAAAGCTGCTCCGAAGAAAGATATGTTTGGGCTGATTCTGGCAGGTCTTCAGGGGCTGATATCAGTTGTGTTCATGATTATGCTGATGATCCTGAACCTGCTTCCTGCGAAGTATATGGGAATCATTGCAGTTGTACTTTTGCTACTTTTTGTTGTAGTTTTTGTTTCCCAATTGAATAAACGGGGAAACAGAACATGGGGGAAGGGACTTAGTTTCTTTGTGATGCTCTTATTGCTTTTTGCTACTTACTATGTGGGAAAGGCAAATGGTGCTTTAGGAAAAATTACAGGCGGATCTTATAAAGTTGATAACATGGTAGTTGCAGTGCTTGAAGATGATAGTGCGGAGAAAATTGATGATGCGGCATCCTATACTTTCGGAGTTCAGTATGCTATGGGTGGGGAAGATGTCAGAGCCGCTGTCTCTGATATCAATGAGAAGCTTGGCACAGAGATACAGACAGTTGAATTTGCAAATTTAAGCGAACAGGCAGAAGCTCTTCACAATGGATCAATTCAGGCAATCATTTATAATGAAGGTTATACCGGGATTTTAGAGGAAACTTTTGAAAATTATTCTGATAATGTTAAGGTGATCTATCAGCACAGAATCAAAAAAGAACTGGATGATACTGCTTCGAAGGTAGAAGTTAAAAAGGATACATTCAGTGTATTTATCAGCGGAATAGATGTGTATGGACCGATTGAAACAAACAGCAGGAGTGATGTGAATATTATTGCGACAGTAAACCCGGAAACACATCAGATTCTTCTGACAACGACTCCACGTGATTATTATGTGGAAATACCAGGAATCAGCGGGGGACAGAAAGATAAACTTACACATGCGGGAATCTACGGTGTAGATGCCTCCATGCAGACTTTGTCGCAGTTGTATGATACAGAAATACAGTTTTATGCAAGAGTGAATTTTACATCTCTTGTCGAGATTGTAGACCAGCTTGGAGGAATCGATGTGGAATCGGATATAGAGTTTACAACAAGTCCGGATTCAGGTGTAGTTATAAATGTAGTTCAGGGAATGAACCATTTTAATGGAGAAGAGGCGCTTGCTTTTTCAAGAGAAAGACAAAATGTACCAGGCGGAGATAATCAGAGAGGAAAGAATCAGCAGGCGGTAATTACGGGAATTATTAAAAAGATGATTTCTCCGGCGATGCTGATGAATGCAAATGGAATTATAAACAGTGTCAGTGGTAATGTAGAAACAAATATGTCGCAGGACCAGATACAGGAGCTTGTAAAAAATCAGCTCAACGAAGGAACAGCATGGAATATTTACTCAATGGCAGCCACGGGAACCGGAGATGAGCAGTATTGCTTTTCGTATGGTGGAGAGCCTCTGTATGTAATGCAGCCGGATCAGACAGTTGTTGACTCAATCATGCGAATGATGGATGCAGTTGAAAATGGACAGACGCTGGAAGGATCAGATATAGCACAATAGTAAAGATAAGGTTGGAAATAGCAATGAAAAAAATGATAAAGATAATAAAAGGATGGGATCTGGCGGTTGTCTATAAAATAGCGCTGGTTCTTCTCGATATAATTTTTATTAATTTAGCTTCAGCGGCAGCGCTGGTCATCCGGTTTACACCGGAGGAGATACCCGTGGAG
>JAPFCT010000289.1 GCA_026169575.1 Faecalimonas sp. | reverse complement strand
TGCAAGGATTCCGTAAATGATAGCAAGTAGTAGAACTCCGTGAGAGTTCTTGATGCCGAGGTCTGCATTGCGGAAGACCATCACGGCAAGTAGAACAACGACGCCTACGATACTGTTTTCTTCTCCGAATACTTTTGTATAGATTGTGACAAATACAACACAGAATGCTACTGTCAGTAAAATCTTAAACAGATAGATGAAGATGTGTTTCCATTTTTCTTTTGGATCTTTGATATTTCGGATCAGTGCTTTTGAACCGACTTGATTTAATTGTAGTTCTTGATAAAAAGTCAATACAAATCCCTCCTAGTGCTTTCTGTCCTGAAGGACATCATTTGTTTCGTGAATCAGTTTCATCAGTTCCATAAAATGTGCTTCGCCGAGTTTGCGGCGCATAGTATAAATGGGAGAAAGATAATATTCATAAGTCTCCTCAAGCGCTTTCTGACCTTCCTCTGTGATGGAGAGAAGATAACTTCTCTTGTCTGCAAGGTTTGGTTTTTTGATCAGAAGTTCCTTTTTCTCCAGATGTTCGATGACGCGGCTGACCGCAGACTTGCCAAGTCCCATACAGCTGCACAGTTCATGCGGGGTCAGCGGGGCGTCAGACAGAGAAATGCGGGATAAAAGGTCCAGTTCCTGAGAAGTAGAAATACTTCCTTTCCCGGTGCGCCTTACGTTTCTGCTGCAAAACTGGCGCAGGTTCTGCATATAGTTCATCATCTCGATCCAGTCGTAATCCATTGCCATTCTCCATTTCTATTGTTAAAATATCTGCAAAACTCAAGTGTAAAAAGTTTACAATGTGAACTAGTTATAGTTTATGTCGAAAAACTCTGATTGTCAATAGTGAAAAAAACATGCTATAATCATAGAGGTGTAAGTTGAGAAGAATTTTCAAATAGAGATGTGCAGGAGATCTGCCTGCATTGAGAAATGACAGAAGGAGATGGAGATAACATGCATTTAGTTGTGGACGTATTGATGGATGCGGCAATGGACAGCGTCAGGATGCTCCCGTTTTTATTTGCTGCATTTTGCCTGCTGGAGGCGATGGAGAAACATGCGGGAAATTTCAGTCAGCGGGTATTGACGGGGATCAGAGGCGCAGGGCCGGTACTCGGGGCGGTGCTTGGATGTGTGCCGCAGTGTGGATTTTCCGTGCTTGCAGCAAATTTATTTTCGGGAGGAATGATCTCGGCAGGAACACTGCTCGCCGTATTTTTATCTACCTCAGATGAGGCAATCCTGATGATACTGGGGCAGCCGGAAAATGCAGGGGTCGTGGGAAGGTTACTGCTGACAAAAGTTCTGATTGCGGTTGCAGCGGGATATCTGGTCGATCTGTGTTTTCCAAAGCTGTTTGCAGGAAAAAAGGAGATCCACGATCTGTGCGAAAAGGATTCCTGCGGCTGCGGGCATTCCCACGGGGTGCTTCTGCCGGCATGGAATCATACAATCCGGCTGTTTGTGTATATTCTGGCATTCTCTGCCTGTCTGAATCTGATCCTGGAAGTGGCAGGGATCGGGAAAATGGAGAGCCTTTTCTGGAGTGGTTCGATATTCCAGCCGGTTCTGACTGCACTGATCGGATTCATACCAAACTGTGCTGCATCTGTGCTTCTGACAGAACTGTATATGAAAGGTGTGATCAGTTTTGCTGCGGCAGTGGCAGGACTTTGTACCAGTGCGGGTGTCGGGCTTGTTGTTCTGTGGAGAGTGAACCGGGATCAGAAGGAAAATCTGAAACTGATGGGAGTGCTCTATGCGGTGGCAGTAGTGTCAGGGATCATGTTGTACTGGATAAAATAAAAAATTTGTTAATTAAAAGATTAACATATATTTTCGAGAAAATTTAAAAAATATTATTGTATTGAAAGAAAATAACTGCTAAAATAAAAGCAGTTAACAGGTGCGGTGCGAAGGATTTCAGGGAAACTGATTCCAGGTGCCGTCATGATTTTTGAAGAGAAAATGGAGGATAACGATATGTTAAAAGGAAAAGTGGCAGTCATTACCGGGGGAACAAGAGGGATCGGATATGCGACAGTGAAGAAGTTTTTAGAGAACGGAGCAAAAGTAGCAGTGCTCGGATCGAGAGAAGAGACTGTACAGAAGGCGCTTGCATCTCTGAAGGAAGAGAATGCAGAGTATCCGGTAGTTGGTTACTGGCCGAATCTGACAAAGCATGAAGGAGTCAAAGAAGTATTGGAAAAAGTCAGAGAAGAGTTTGGTTCTCTTGACATTCTTGTAAACAATGCAGGAATCTCTGCAAGAGATCCGCTCTATGATTACGATCCGGCTGCATTTGAGAAGATCATGGATTTGAATGTCAATGCGGTATTTAACTGTTCGCAGGCAGCGGCATGCATCATGAAAGAGCAGGGCGGCGGTGTGATCTTAAATACAAGTTCTATGGTAAGTATCTACGGACAGCCTGCAGGATGCGGTTACCCGACATCAAAATTTGCAGTCAACGGTATGACAAAATCTCTTGCAAGAGAACTTGGAAAGGATAATATCCGTGTCAATGCAGTAGCGCCGGGAGTGATCCGCACGGATATGGTTGCAGCACTTCCAGAGTCAGTGATCCAGCCTCTGATCAATACGATCCCGCTTCGCCGTGTCGGAGAGCCGGAAGATATCGCAAATGCATTTGTATTCCTTGCAAGTGACATGGCAAGTTACATCACAGGTGTTGTTCTGTCAGTAGATGGCGCGACAATGAGTTAACAGAAAAAAGAACAGACAGACTGCCGGAAGCCTCTCACAGAAGAAGCACGGCAGTCTTATTTTTGCGAGATGGTGTTATATAAGAACTGTTTTTTGGAAAGTTATCGAAAGAAAGGGAAATGGTATCTATAACCGGGCGTTATTAAGACTTATTAGTAAAATATACTGGTCAACAGTCCGGCATGTGGTCTATAATAAAATTGAAAAAATCGGTCAACAATGAACAGAGATAAAGGAGAGCCATTCATGGAAATGTTATCAATTGAAAAAGAATTGCAGGAAAATGCATACCCGGGAAGAGGGATCATCATCGGGAAGACACCGGATGGAAAGAAGGCAGTGACTGCATATTTTATTATGGGAAGAAGCGAGAACAGCAGAAACCGTGTGTTTGTAGAAGAAGGCCAGGGGATTCGCACACAGGCATTTGACCCTTCAAAATTAACAGATCCAAGTTTAATTATCTATGCGCCGGTGCGGGTGCTTGGGAACAAGACGATCGTGACGAACGGAGACCAGACAGACACGATCTATGAGGGAATGGACAAGCAGCTTACTTTTGAGCAGTCACTTCGCAGCAGAGAATTTGAACCGGATGCTCCAAATTATACGCCTCGTATTTCTGGGATCATGCATATTGAAAACGGAACTTACAACTATGCAATGTCGATCTTAAAGAGCAACAACGGAAATCCGGATGCATGCAACCGCTATACGTTTGCATATCAGAACCCGGTGGCAGGTGAGGGACATTTTATCCACACTTACAAATGCGATGGAAATCCCCTCCCAAGCTTCGAGGGAGAACCAAAACTGATCTCAGTTCCGGATGATATGGAACAGTTCACAGAAATGCTCTGGAACAGTCTCAACGAAGACAACAAAGTATCGCTGTTTGTGCGCTATATCGATATTGAAACTGGAAATTACGAGACAAAGATCGTCAATAAAAACAAATAGGAGGAGAAGCAGATCATGAATGAATTAGAATTAAAGTATGGATGTAATCCAAATCAGAAACCGTCCAGAATCTACATGGAAGAAGGAGAACTTCCGATCAAAGTACTGTGTGGAAAACCAGGTTACATCAATTTTCTGGATGCCTTCAACGGATGGCAGCTTGTAAGAGAGTTAAAGAAAGCGACGGGACTTCCGGCGGCTACTTCGTTCAAACATGTTTCTCCGGCAGGCGCGGCAGTCGGACTTCCGCTGGATGACACACTTGCAAAGATCTACTGGGTAGATGATATGGGAGAATTATCTCCGCTGGCATGTGCTTATGCGAGAGCAAGAGGGGCAGACAGAATGTCTTCTTTCGGTGATTTTATCTCTCTGTCAGACGTCTGTGACGTTGCGACTGCGAAACTGATCAAAAGAGAAGTGTCTGACGGTGTGATCGCACCTGGGTATGAGCCGGAGGCGCTGGAACTTTTAAAACAGAAGAAGAAAGGAAATTATGCGATCATCGAGATTGATCCGGATTATGAGCCGGCTCCGATCGAGCATAAGGAAGTGTTCGGGATCACATTTGAGCAGGGAAGAAATGAACTGGTCATCGATGATGAACTTCTTTCCAATATTGTGACAGAAAATCAGGAACTTCCGGAACAGGCAAAGATCGATCTTGCGATCGCGCTGATCACACTCAAATATACACAGTCCAATTCTGTATGCTATGCAAAAGGCGGGCAGGCGATCGGAATCGGTGCGGGACAGCAGTCCAGAATCCACTGTACACGTCTGGCAGGCCAGAAAGCGGACAACTGGTGGCTGCGTCAGTCTCCGCAGGTGCTGGGACTTCAGTTTGTAGACAGCATCGGAAGAGCAGACCGTGACAATTCTATCGATCTTTACATCGGAGATGAGTATGAAGATGTACTCGCAGAAGGAACATGGCAGAATATCTTCAAGGTGAAACCGCCGGTATTTACACGCGAGGAAAAGCGAGCATGGTTAGACAAACTGACAGACGTTGCGCTTGGCTCTGATGCGTTCTTCCCGTTCGGAGATAATATTGAGCGCGCGCACAAAAGCGGGGTAAAATACATTGCACAGCCGGGCGGATCTGTGAGAGATGACAATGTAATTGCAACCTGCAATAAATATAACATGGCGATGGCATTTACCGGAATCCGTCTGTTCCACCACTAATGTACTGCGTCATTATACTGACAGTGAGTGGGACAATACACTGGTGTGAAGAGAAAAATAAAATTTCTATAAAATCAAAATAAAAACGGAATGAAATTATAAATTTCCGGTTGCAGAACCTCCTGAAAAGAGATATAATCAGAGCCAGATTATTTCAATAACAGGAGGTTCTATTTATTATGGATTCAGGTGACCCTGGAGGGAACAGTATTTTTGTGCAACTATTATTTCTGGCATTTCTTACTTTGGTAAATGCCTTCTTTGCGGGAGCAGAGATGGCGGTCGTGTCGGTCAACAAGAACCGGATCAAGGTTCTGGCGGACGAGGGAAGTAAGAGAGCAGCTCTGCTTCAGACTTTGTTTGAAGATTCTACGAAGTTTCTGTCAACGATCCAGGTGGCGATCACTCTGGCAGGATTCTTTTCAAGTGCGTCGGCAGCGACCGGTATCTCCCAGATACTCGGCGGATGGATCGCACAGTTTGGGATCCCGTACAGCAATACGATCGCGGTGGTAGTCGTTACGATCATTTTGTCTTATTTTACCCTTGTATTTGGTGAGCTGGTGCCGAAGCGGATCGCGCTTCAGAAGGCAGAGTCTTTCAGTCTGTTTGTCGTGCAGCCGGTTTATATGATTTCGAAGATCTTATCACCATTTATTAAACTGCTGTCTTTGTCGACGAATGGATTTTTGCATCTGATCGGAATGAAGACAGAGAATCTGGAAGAGGCAGTCTCGGAGGAAGAGATCAAAAAGATGCTGGAGACCGGAAGCGAACATGGTGTGTTCAACGAGATTGAGAAGGAAATGATCAATTCTATTTTCTCCTTTGATGATAAGACGGCGAAGGATGTTATGATTCCGCGGAGAGATGTATTTGCAATTAACATTGAGGAACCGCTGGATGAGATTTTGGATGAGATTTTAGAGACAAGACATTCGCGGATCCCGGTTTATGAGGAGCAGATTGACAATATCATCGGAATTTTACAGGTCAAAGATGTGATGATCGCAGCAAGAAAGAAGTCGTTTGAGGAAATTGATATCCGCTCCCTTTTAAAAGAGGCATTTTTCGTGCCGGATGGGAAGACGACCGATGAATTATTCCGTGAGATGCAGAAGACGAAGAACCGTATGGCCGTGCTGATCGATGAGTATGGCGGAGTGTCAGGTATTGTTACTGTGGAGGATCTTGTGGAGGAAGTCATGGGAGAAATCACGGATGAGCATGAGGAAGAGGTTGTGGAACTCCAGAAGATCGGGGAGAAGGAATATTTGCTCGATGGATCGATCCTGATCGAGGAACTGAATGAGAAACTGAATCTGAAGCTGGAGACAGAGAACTATGATACACTCTCAGGGTATCTGGTCGAAGAACTTGGATATATCCCAAAAGACTCCGGGCAATGTGAATTAGAAGCAGACGGGGTACAGTTTAAGATTCTGGAAGTGAAGGAAAAGCGGATCCGGAAAGTCTGGATGAAGATAAAAGATTAAGAAAGAATCAGAAATAAGAATACCTGAACAGTCTGGTCAGAAGTGATCAAGTACGGTTCAGGTATTTTTGCTTGTAATTTTTGCTTTTTATTTTTTATATAGGAAATTACGTCCGACGCGTGGAAAATGCCCCGCAAGGACCGCGTTTCCAACTACTGTGATCGCGTTTCAAACTACTGTGCAGCGCTTTCTCCATTGTCAGCAGGTGCATCTGCAGAACCGGAATTGTCTGTGCCGTTCGTGTCTGCTCCATCCGTTCCGTTTGTACTGTCCGTTCCATTTGCACTATCTGTCTGTCCGGAAAGGGCGGCGTCAGAAGAATTTCCGGTTGTATCAGCATCCGGGGAAACGATGTCATCTGACGGAGTGTTGTCTGCGTTTCCGTCGTCTTCTTTTTTATCTTTTTCGTCTGTTCCGTCTGTGTGGTTTAAGATTTTTTCTTTGATATCATTGAGAAAGGAAAAATCATATCCGACATAAGTTCCATAGGCGAACGCAGCTCCGCCTGCCAGCAGGAGAATCAGAAGGAAGATCAGAACCGGCTTCAGGCAGCCGCCTTTTTTCTTCCGGGACACAGCGCGTTTCTCTGTAGATTTTACTTTGTCCGGCTGGATGTAGTCGTAATCATCATCGTCATCGAGATCAAAATCTTCTTCGCGGTAACGTTTTTTTGCAGGCTTCTCAGACTGACGGGAGCGTGACGGATCTGCCTTTTTCTTTGGAGAAGAAGACTTGTCTGATTTTGGCGCAGATTTTTTCTTCGGACGGTCAGAAGCGTCCGGGGAAGATGCGTGTGAGATCGCGCTCTGGGAAGGCATCTCCTGGGTTCTTGCTGATACATGTACCGGAGCGGTGGAACTCTTGGAAGCGTCCGCTTTGGCAGTTTCTTCTCGCTGTGCAGCTTCCTTTTTTGCGGCTGCAAGCTGCTCGGCAGCTTTTCGCTCCTGAGCTGCTTTTTTTAATTTATCGATATTGACCTTCGTCTTACAGTGATAGCAGAAGGCATACAAATTATAGACTGGATTGCCGGCGGAATCTTTTCCGACTTCCACCTCTTTGATTTTCATTTCCTCATGACACTTATTACATTTCATTATAAAACACCCCTTAATTCTTTTGTGTATATTTTCATATACGAGTGTACTGACTGACAGATCCGTGTAGGAAATGTGTGTCGGTACATTTGATTGAAAGTTTATACCTCTTCTATCATACATGAAAATCAGAGATTTGTATAGCCTTCTTCTTGTGAATTTTCCGTGACAGCAGAAATATTTTACTGTATGGAAGTGTCGGATTGGCAGAACACTTTTTGATGGCTGTGAAAAAATTTTTTCAGGGAATTGAAAAAAATAGTTGTATATTTTGGAGGAAGTCTATATAATGAAAAAGAATAAAGAGCTGATTGTACAAAAAAAGTGGACAATAAAACAAATATGGAAATTAAGGAGAAGAAAATGGGAAAATATTTTGGAACAGATGGATTTCGTGGTGAGGCAAATAAAGTTCTGACGGTAGAGCATGCATTTAAAGTCGGAAGATTTCTTGGATGGTATTATGGGAAAGAGCACAAGGCGAAGGTTGTGATCGGGAAGGATACGAGACGGAGCAGCTACATGTTTGAATATGCATTGGTTGCAGGTCTGACGGCATCCGGGGCAGATGTCTATCTGCTTCATGTGACGACGACTCCAAGTGTTTCCTATGTGGCAAGGACAGAGGATTTTGACTGTGGGATCATGATCTCGGCAAGCCATAACCCGTTCTACGACAATGGAATCAAAGTGATCAACGGTATGGGACATAAGCTGGAAGCGGAAGTTGAGGAGCAGATCGAGGCATATATTGACGGAACATTCGGGGAGCTTCCGCTTGCGACAAAAGAGGCGATCGGAAGGACTGTCGATCATGCGGCGGGAAGAAACCGCTACATCGGGCATCTGATCTCACTTGCGACAAGATCTTTTAAGGATAAGAGGGTTGGTCTGGATTGCTCCAATGGAAGTGCGTCGGCCATCGCGAAGAGTGTGTATGATGCGCTTGGGGCAAAAACGTATGTGATCAATCATGAGCCGGACGGAACAAACATCAACACGAACTGTGGATCTACCCATATCGAAGTGCTTCAGCAGTTTGTGAAGGAGAAGAAGTTAGACATTGCATTTGCATATGACGGGGATGCAGACCGCTGTATCGCTGTGGATGAGAATGGAAACGTCGTAGACGGAGATCTGATCCTCTATGTCTGCGGGAAATATTTAAAAGAGCAGGGAAGATTAAACGGGGATACGATCGTGACGACGGTCATGTCTAATCTGGGGCTGTATAAAGCATGTGACAAGGCTGGGATCCGCTATGAGAAAACTGCTGTCGGAGATAAATATGTGTACGAAAATATGCTTCAGAATAATTATTCGCTCGGAGGAGAGCAGTCCGGTCATATCATTTTCAGCAAGTATGCAACGACCGGGGATGGGATTTTAACCTCTCTTCTTCTGATGGAGGTTGTTCTTGAGAAGAAACAGACGCTCGGAAAACTTGTGGAGGAAGTAAAGATCTATCCGCAGCTTCTGAAAAATGTCAGAGTGGCAGATAAAAAGGAAGCAAGAGAGAATCCGGCTGTCGTAAAAGCGGTGGAGGAAGTGGCAGAGCGTCTCGGAGATGATGGACGGATCCTTGTAAGAGAGAGTGGAACTGAGCCAGTGATCCGCGTGATGGTGGAGGCTGCGACGGATGAACTTTGCAAAGAATGTGTCGGTCAGGTGATCGATGTGATGGAAGCAGAAGGGCTGGTACTTTCTTAAACCGACAGATCTTTTGGTAATGGATTGCGACGGAAGAAATCATTTTGGGGAGTTTTTAACAGAATATATTATCAGAACACATTAAGTATTATATAGAATATTATATAGAGAGAATACATTATATAGAATACACTATATATAGAAGAAACAGGATAAGAACGAGGTAAATAAGAAGAGAAAGGCGAAACAGCACGAAGGAAAATGCAGGGTGCATTTTCCATAACAGCTGTTGTAAGCCTTTCTCTTTTTTCACTATTTGTCAGGAAACGAATGTCCTGATTGGAAGCAGTTTCACAGCAAAGTCTTATTTCTGGAAGAAATGCGAAGGAACCCAAGGGCATTTTTCGGCAACGTCTTTGTTGTACTGTTCCAGGTCTTTCATCTGGCTGACAACGTGTGGAAGGTCTAAAAGTTCGACTGTCTTTTCGATGATCTCAACCCCTTCTGCTGCCAGTTTTTCGCGGGCTGCTTCGTCCGGAATCGCAGTTGTACTCATGTGATCTTCTTTTTCTCCGAAGTAGTAACCGATCGAAGCACTCTGGTAAGCCAGCCCGAAGATGTCATCGAAGTTCTTGCAGGACTGTGGCTTGCTATGTGCATACTTTGTTGTGAGCGGTACATCTTCCAGACGGTTCATGATCTTGTAGGCTCCGGCTGTGATCGCATGGAAGCTGTCCATCGATTTGAAAAGGTCGGCAGCATTTTTTAACATCTGCATCGTCAGATCCATATAGAGGATCGGAACGCCTGTCTCGTCAAAGAAATCGCGCACCATCGGGCTGCATGTCATATGTGCAGGACCGTGGAAGCTGATGTAGATTTGGCGTTTGAAGCCGAGACGAAGTAGATTTTTTGCAATCGCTGTCAGGTAGTCGATTCCCTCGCGGATACTTACCTGAACTGTCCCGCGCCCGCTTGCAGTTGCTCCTGCATAGAAATAAGGAAGTCCGGTCAGGGCAAGTCCGTCACATGCTTCTGCCATCTTCAAGGCATATGCCTCACTGATCGTTGTCTCAGAATCGAGCGGGAAGCCACCGTGCATCTCCACTGTTCCGACCGGAACGATGATGACATCATTCCGTGATAAATATTCTTCTACTTCATCGTTTAACATTTTTGGTAATATTCTTGTACGCATATCTATTTCCTCCGTTTTTCGTGCAGACCAAAAAGGGTGTCTGCATTTTCGTAAGCGATTTTTCTGTAAACCTCTTCTTTTAATTTACCACACTGGTACATTTCCTCCAACCATTTTCCGAGGGGAAATTCCATGTCGACATTGACCATATCGGTCGCAAACATCAGACGGTCACAGTATTTCTCAAGGAAAGAAAGGCCGAATGTCTCATCGCGCATGATCGCACAGCCGCCGCTGTTGGCAGATAAGTCCCCGTAGAGATTTGGGTAGGTGTCAAAAAGGTAAGAAAGTCTTCCGCCCGGGGTTACTTTTCCTTTGCCCCATTCCATGCGGGAGGAGAGCTCTCCTGCAGCATCCCCGCTGATCTCGTGCCAGAAAGGCTGGCTGTGTCCGATAAATTTCAGGTCTGGATATTTTTTTAAACTTTCTTCTAAAAGGGGCAGACCGGCATCATCGACAATGCCGTACTCGTATCCGACTTCCGGGCTCATGTGAAATAAGACCGGGAGAGAGAGCTTTTCTGCAGCGGCAAAGATTTCCTGGATCAGAGGATCATCGATTCTGCGGTTGATCATCAGTTCTCCGATACCGACTGCACCTTGTTCTTTGTAAGCGTTTAACCGGTCAAAAATATTGTCCGGTACATCGTCGAGATTGCACATCCAAAAATACGTTCCCGGAAATGCCTCTGCAATCTGTCTGCACTCGTCATTGCTTCCGAAGGGAATCGAAGAATGGCCTTCTCCGGAGGACATTAAGATTCCTTTTTCAATCGAAAGCTCCCGAAGATGCGGGAGCATATGTTCTGCGCTTGACACGAACATTTGCCCGGTCTTCGGGTGCTGTCTGAAAGTGAGGTGCAGATGGATATCTGTCTTCTTCATAAAAGATTACCCTCTTTCTTTTTTGCTTCTTCTTTCAGCAAGTTCTGCATACATCTGGTTTGTCTGTTTGTGGTTCAGATTGAAGATCAGTCCGATACCGATCAACTCGAGAACACAAGTTGCAACCGGGATCAGTGTTACCAGATTGTAGATTCCGTCGATTGTCGCCGGGGACTGTGTCACATTTGTACCTGCAACATATCCGATCGCACCGAGAGCGAAAGAGATACCGGAAGAAGCGATCGTAGAACCGATCTTACGGCTGAATGTGTAGATCGAGTACATGGATCCGTCGCTTCTTTCGTGGAGTTTCCACTCACTGTAATCCAGACAGTCTGTAACGAGCGCCCAGATCAGGATCGTGAAGATCGTCTGTCCGATCATTGCGAGGATGCTTAATGCAGTGAACACATACACATTTTCAATTTTGATCACAAATGTGATCACACTGAATACCGTACTGCTGATGATACCTGCCATCAAGGTTGCTTTCTTTCCGAATTTTCCGACAAGCTTTGGAACAAGCGGGAAGCATACGATGATGATCGGAAGGCTTGCAAGACTTAATAATGTCATTACGGAAGTGTTATGATAATATTCCTTGAATAGGTAACTGCGGACTTGTCCGGAACCTGTGATAAAGAGCATACTTCCGACTGTTGCCACCATGACACCGATCAGCGGGCGGTTCTTTACCACTGCTTTTAAGACATTTTTGTAGTTGAATTTCTCCTGCTGGCTGTTTTCAGACTGTCTGACACGCTCTACGGTCAAATTCATCAGCAAGATGTAGCATACGATACAGAGCACGCCGAAAAGAACCGCAAGCATGGTAAATCGTTCCGGGATAATGTTGCTGTTCTTGTCAAAGCAGATGACCGGAACAAAGGAAAGAGCGACCATACCGACTAAAGTTCCGCCGATACTTCTTGCACGGGAAAGTTTGCTTCGGTCGATCGGGTCTGTGCTGACAACACTTGCCATCGCGCCGAACGGCATCGAAGTTCCGGTATAGCTCATTCCGTAGAGGACGTATGCAAATGCGACATAAGCGTGGAGTGCAACACCTTCCAGCGGAACATTAAAGAAACAGAGGACACCGGAAAGCGCCAGCGGAACCATAAAGATTTTGATCCACGGTTTGAATTTGTCACCGGATTTTCCAATCATCCAGCGGTCCGGGAAGGATCCCATGATCGGGTCGTTGATCGCATCCCAAAGTCTTGCAAAGAGGAATAAGGATCCCATCCATGCAGGGCTGATTCCGAGTACATAGGTACAGAAGGTCAGGAAGTAACCGTCGATGAATAAGTTGACGAAACTTCCGGCCATATCACCGAATACATAGCCCAGTTCATCTTTTTTCCCAAAAGGGCGAATTTTTTTGTCTGTCATAACTTTTTCTCCTTGTTGTGTAGTTTATTTCGGTGCTTACTATCATACTTCTTTAAATTTGCAATTTGAATTGCATAATTGGCATAAAACATTGCAAAAATCATACAATTTCTGCTATGATAGAGAAAGAAATGAAGTGCTTTGTGAAAAGTTTCTAAAATGAAAGGAGGAATTTTGTGAAACTTAGCCAACTTAAAAAAACGACCTATGAAGAGATTAAGAGTAAGCAATATGAGAAATTAAGAGAGACAATGGGAGAAGAGTTTGATCTGTATTTTAAAGAAAGCGGACAGTTTATCGGCTATCAGGAGATGGAGATGGACAGTAAATATTTGGATGTGCATGAGGACATCAGCTATTTAAAAGATAGTGTGTCACTGCACAGCCATATTTTCTATGAGATTTTATTTTGTCGAAGCGGAAATATCCAGTACCTGATCGGCGATATGCGCTATCAGCTTCAGCCAAATGACATTATCTTTGTTCCGCCGGGCGTCAGTCACAGACCGATCTTCGGGGAGCAGCTCACGGAGCCATATCTGCGTACCGCGCTGTGGGTCAGTGCAGATTATTGGAAGAAATGCAGTGAAGAATTAAATGCGGTAGAATGGGAAGAGAACAAAGAACGGCAGAAAAAATCTTATATTATCCGCACAAATGGGGCAGTACTCTACCAGTTTCAGAAGATTTTTGAGGAACTGCTGCGTGAGGAGAAAGAGGAAAAGCCGGGGGCAGAAT
>JAPFCT010000387.1 GCA_026169575.1 Faecalimonas sp. | reverse complement strand
CCTTTCGGTGAATTGATTTTGACAACTTAATTATACCATTTGGAGCTGATTGTTACTATAAATTTGAAGTGATAAATGAGGTTGCCATGCCTCGCAAACCCGCATAAATACTGAATGTGTGGAGTTTTGCTCATGGCTATAGGTTATTACATATTGGAGGTTATTTTTTATGGGCGAAGTTCACTATATGATTTCGGAAGCTGCAAAGAGAGTAGGGGTGGAAGCACATGTGCTGCGATACTGGGAAGAAGAACTGGATCTTCCAATCGGCAGAACGGAGATGGGACACCGCTACTATACAGAAGATGACATCCGCTTATTTCACTGTATTAAGGATCTGAAAGAACAGAGCATGCAGTTGAGAGAGTTAAAAACAGTAATACCGGAATTAAAGAAAGCAAGAGAACAGAAGAAGAAAAAGCTGGCAGAGATGGAGGAGAGGGAGAGCAAAAAAGTAAGACAGACTGTGAATGAAAATTTTGCACAGACAACAAGGACAGGCACAGAAGAACCGACCGAAGGGGGGATGCAGGGACATATTGTCAGGGCAGAGCCGGAAGTGGTGGATACCGATAAGTTTCTGCAGGTCCAGAACTTTATCGGGGAGGCGCTTCAGAGAGTGATCGTGGAGAATAATACAAAGCTTGCCCGGGAGGTCAGCCACACGGTCACGAAGAATGTGCTGGGGGAGATGGAAACATTATTCCACATAAAAGAGCAGAAAGAAGAAGAGCATTATCGAAAACTGGACAGTCTGATCCGGCAACAGCAGCAGATCAGACGGGAAAGTGTGAAGGCATCTCCGGTTGGAAAGTTCAGGAAGCTATTTGAAGTGTAATACGACCGAAAGAAGAGCATCTGCTACGATTTATTTTAGTACTAAAAAAACAGGACGGATCAGATATTCCATCTGATTCGTCCCACTTTTATGCCTATATACTTACCGGGCTATGCTGGCTGTCTGACAGCCGCCTCTGAATTATTCAGCAGAGATAGCTCCTGTTGGACATTGTGCAGCACAAGCTCCACAGTCTACGCAAGCATCAGCATTGATTTCGTAGTGATCTGCTCCCTGAGAGATTGCTCCAACTGGACATTCAGCTTCGCAAGCTCCACAGCTTACACATTCATCGCTAATTACGTGTGCCATAGTATGTATCCTCCTTTTCTGTGGCAGAATAAGCTCTGCCGATTAGCTTTATTTTAATACAAATACGTCAAATATACAAGCCTATTTTATGCTCTGAATTTAATACAAAGAAAAAGGCGCGCAAAGGGGCTTCTAATCTTTCGGAAGCTCCTCAGAGAGACTGCTGAGCCGCTGTTTTTCATGCTTATATGCAGAAAGCACAACGCGTTTGGCAGCCTCGGCATCTTCTTTGCTCGGTTCCGGAGTATCTTTTAACGGATAATCCATGTGCAGGTTATCGTATTTTGCCTTTCCCATAGAGTGATAAGGGAGAATGTCAAGTGCTTTGACGTTGTTCAGTGTTCCGAGGAATGTGCCGAGCCGTTCCAGATATTCCTGATAAAATGTGATGCCTGGAACGATCACATGGCGAACCCAGATCGGAATGTTCTGTTCGTCAAGATAACGCGCAAATGCAAGAATGCGCTCGTTTGAGTGCGCGGTCAGTTTCTCGTGCTCCTTGCCGTCGATATGCTTGATATCGAGCATGATCAGATCTGTGAGGCGAAGAAGTCTGGTAAGCTTTTCCATAAATGCGGCGTTGGATGGCTGGAACATGATACCGGAAGTGTCGATACATGTGTGGATGTTGTCTTTTTTCAGTTTTGTGAAAAGTTCGATCAGGAAATCCATCTGCATCATCGGTTCTCCGCCAGTTACAGTCACGCCGCCATGACGGTAAAATGGAAGATTAGAGTAGAAGCCTTCGAGTACTTCCTCTACGCTCTGCTGCTCACCGATCTTTGGTTCCCATGTATCCGGATTGTGGCAGTACAGACAGCGCATCGGGCATCCCTGGAGGAAGATCACGTAGCGCAGCCCCGGACCATCAACAGTTCCACAGCTTTCGATTGAATGGATATATCCTTTTGTCATAAAAGATACCTGCCTTTCTGTATGATAAAGTGAAGTATGATATAGCGGTATATCATAAAGTTTCAAAATGAGAAAGGGCCGTCGCAGAAAAGATCAGAAACCATTTTCGGCGGCAGCCCCTTGAAGTCATTATTGCAATCATATACCAGGAGCAAAAGCCCGATGACACAGAGTTATGTGTCATCAGACAAAACGCCCTGCCGGCATATTACATTCCTTCGTGGAATGTACGGGAAATAACGTCGTCCTGCTGTTCTTTTGTAAGTTTGATAAAGTTTACAGCGTATCCTGAAACACGAACAGTTAACTGTGGATAGTTTTCCGGGTGTTTCTGAGCGTCTAATAATGTCTCTCTTGTAAATACGTTTACATTTAAGTGGTGTCCACCCTGCTCTACGTATCCGTCTAACATATTTACTAAGTTATCTACCTGCTGCTGATTTACTGCCATAGTGTTATCCTCCTTGATTTTGCTTTTGATTGATCTGATTGTCTGTATTGTGGGACAGATTATTCGTTGTCGATGCTGTCCATGATGTTCGGAATGTTGCAAGCCTGGTTTCCACATTCTTCGATTCTGTCAAGGTCAAGGTCACCTGCGAAGATCTTGTCTTCTTTTCCAAGTGCTCCCGGAATGATAGAGAATGTGTTGGAAATTCCGTCCTGAGCGTGTCTGAATGGAATCTTAGCTACAGATGCAAGAGAAGCTAATGCTCCGTGAGAGTCACGTCCGTGCATTGGGTTTGCTCCTGGTGCTAAAGGTTCTCCAAGCTTTCTTCCGTCTGGTGTGTTACCTGTCTTCTTACCATATACAACGTTAGATGTGATAGTAAGGATAGAAGTTGTAGGAACACCGTGACGGTATGTGTGGTGTTTTCTGATCTTGTCCATGAAAGAACGTACAACAGCTACTGCGATCTCATCTACATCATCATCGTTGTTTCCGTATTTCGGGAAATCTCCCTCTACTTCGTAGTCTACTACTAATCCGTCTTCGTCTCTGATCGGTTTAACCTTTGCGTATTTGATCGCACTTAAAGAGTCAGCTACAACAGAAAGTCCTGCGATACCAGTTGCAAAGTAACGTTTTACTTCACGGTCATGAAGAGCCATCTGGATTTTTTCGTAGCAGTATTTGTCATGCATGTAGTGGATGATATTTAATGTGTTTACATATAATTCAGCAAGCCATTCCATCATGTCGTCAAATTTTGCCATAACATCATCGTAGTCAAGGTATTCACCTTCTACCGGACGGTATTTTGGTCCAACCTGTACTTTGGATTTCTCATCCACACCACCGTTGATCGCGTATAATAAACATTTTGCAAGGTTTGCACGAGCTCCGAAGAACTGCATTTCCTTACCGATTCTCATAGAAGATACACAGCATGCGATCGCATAGTCATCTCCGTGAGTCGGACGCATTAAATCATCGTTCTCATACTGGATAGAAGATGATTTGATAGACATTTTCGCACAGTATTCTTTAAATGCCTTCGGAAGACGGGTAGACCAGAGAACTGTTAAGTTCGGCTCCGGAGCTGTTCCGAGGTTGTCTAATGTGTGAAGGTAACGGAAAGATGTCTTTGTTACAAGCGGACGTCCGTCAACACCAACACCACCGATAGACTCTGTTACCCATGTCGGGTCACCTGAGAATAATGCGTTGTATTCTGGTGTACGTGCGAATTTTACAAGACGAAGCTTCATGATGAAGTGGTCGATGTATTCCTGAGCCTGCTCCTCTGTGATCAGTCCTCTCTCTAAGTCACGCTGGATATAGATATCAAGGAATGTAGAAGTACGTCCAAGACTCATTGCGGCACCGTTCTGTTCTTTGACAGCTGCAAGGTATCCGAAGTATAACCACTGGATCGCTTCTTTTGCGTTGGAAGCCGGTTTTGTAATATCGTATCCGTAGATCTCTCCTAATTTTGCTAATTCGCCAAGTGCGCGGATCTGCTCAGATAATTCTTCGCGAAGACGGATGTTATCTCCTGTCATTCTTACTAAAGAAGTAGCAAGCTGTTCTTTCTTGTCTGCGATCAGCCAGTCTGTTCCGTATAAAGCAACACGGCGGTAGTCACCGATGATACGTCCGCGTCCGTATGCATCCGGAAGTCCTGTGATGATACCAGATTTTCTTGCTGCTCTCATCTCTGGTGTGTAGGCATCAAATACACCCTGATTGTGTGTTTTTCTGTATTCTGTAAAGATTTTTACGATTTCAGGGTCAACTTCATATCCGTTTTCACGGCAGGCGTTCTGAGCCATACGGATACCACCGTAAGGTTGTAAAGAGCGTTTGAATGGTTTATCTGTCTGGAAACCAACGATCTGTTCTAAGTCTTTGTTCAGGTAACCAGCTGCGTGAGAAGTGATGCTGGATACAATCTTTGTGTCCATATCAAGAACTCCGCCTGCTTCACGTTCCTGCTTTGAAAGATCCATTACCTGAGCCCAGAGAGTCTTTGTAGCTTCAGTAGGACCTGCTAAGAAAGAATCGTCTCCTTCATAAGGTGTGTAGTTTGACTGAATGAAGTCACGTACGTTTACTGATGTACGGTTCCAACGTCCTGGCTTGAATCCGTCCCAACTAGAGTTCCAGTTTTTTTCCATTATATTTCCTCCTAAATCGTTTAAAAAATAAATTAGTGTTTGGTAAAATGTTTGTTAAATAATTCACCTAGATTATATCAATCTGCCGCGCAAAAAGTCAATAGTTAGATTGTACTAAATTGCATACAGTATACAAATCGTGTACAATCTACAAAACCTTATAAAAATTTAAGAAAAAATTTCTTCTATTTTCCGTAATTTAGTGTATAGTAAATAGGTAATAAATGCAGAGGGCAGCAAACACTGTCTTTTCTTTTTTCGATTGTGAAAAGCAGTGGCAGCGCCCCGGTGACTGCGTATATGTAGAAGTGTGCTTCAGAAGCTTTGAAATATACGTGCAGAATGAAAAATGGAGTGTGTAAAAAATGCAGAGAAGAAGGAAGAGCATCATAGGACTGGCGTGTCTGATGAGCGCAATGCTTCTGTTCACTTCCTGCGGCAGGGAAGCAGAAGAGGAGAAGCAGACTACACAGGCACAGACAGATACAAAGAAAGAAGAGCCAAAAGAGAAAGAGGGGCAGGGGAATCTCAATATTATTTCTCCGCAGGCATACAGCAATGTGGACGGGCTGACGCTTGAGCCGGGCACATATATTTCCCTGATCGGGAAAGAGGATGGTACAGAGTACTGGAAGATGGTGAAAAAAGGCGCAGAGCGTGCCGTATCGGAACTGAACAGTGCACTGGGATATAAAGGAGAAGATAAGATCAAGCTGAATTACAGCGGACCGAGCGAGAATGAGAATGTAGATGAGCAGATTAATATTTTAGACGAGGAGCTGGCACGCTATCCAAATGCAGTGGGGATCGCGATCATCGATTCCAATGCATGCGCAGTACAGTTCGATCTTGCGACAGAAAACGGGATCCCGATCGTCGCATTTGATTCCGGAAGCGATTATCAGGGACTTCAGTCACTTTGTTCTACTAATAATGTAGAAGCAGCGCAGACTGCGGCAGTCAATCTCGCAACAGCACTGGATGGAAAAGGGAAAGTGCTTGTATTCGCACATGACTCCAAGTCTACGACTGCAAAAGAGCGTCAGAAAGGCTTTATCGATACACTTGCGAAAGACTATCCGCAGATAGAAGTTGCGGAGGTTGTCTATCTCGATGACCTGGAAGAGGTGAAGGGGCTTCTGGCTGATGCGCAGAATCAGGAGGCGAAGCTGAAGCCGGACGATGAGAAAGCAGCGCAGAAAGAGGACTTTACCGATGAGCAGGCAGTGCAGTACATTTTGGCGCAGCACCCGGATGTGACGGGATGTTTTGCGACAAATGTGGATGCAACACAGAAAGTATTGTCGATCGTCAATGAGATGAAAGAGTCCGGGGAGACAAAGCAGGCAGAGTTTGCCGAGAATCTGAAGATGATCGGATTCGACGGAGGAGAGGCGCAGATGAAAGCGCTGGAGAATGGAGATCTGGAAGGACTTGTTGTTCAGAACCCATATGGAATGGGATATGCGACGGTGATCGCCTGTGCACGTTCGATCACAAATCAGGGAAATGAGGCGGTGGTCGATACCGGATATGTGTGGGTAACAAAAGATAACATGGAAGATAAGAATATCAGCCGGATCTTATATTAAGACTGACAACATTTTGTTGAGAATAATGGATTATACAGTATATCAAAGAGTTGCCGGATCGGCAGAGAAATTGGTAGCTGATTTCAGAAAGAATCACTTTGAATATGGACTTTAGTCTGTTGAGCCCATTGGAGTTTTTCGCTGATCCGAAAAATGGAGATGGGCGAAACAATAATCCACCCGCTATGCGGGTGCGCGTCGATTGATATACAAAAAAATTACCTTTCCGTGTACAATAAAGTTGTTCAGGCTATATTGTAGAAAGGAAAGGTAATTTATGGCGAAGAAAGAATATTCACTCGCACATACAAAATGGATGTGCAAATAT
>JAPFCT010000031.1 GCA_026169575.1 Faecalimonas sp. | reverse complement strand
GTTCTGTTTTGTATTATCTACTATTCTACATGATACTTTTTAAAAAATCTTTAGTCAATTCCTTTCTATGTTTGCACAATCAGCTCCTTTTCCATTTCTCCTTAACTTCGATGTCTTTTGCGTTTCCGACAGTATCCTTTCTACCACATTTCCAGAAAGATAAAAGTCTTCTGAATACGCAAAAGCAGTTTTTCCCACTCTTTGACAAAGAATTAAAATATTTATCCAACTCCTGGCAAAGCGCCTGAATATTTTCCCCAATCCTTGACAAAACGACAAATATCTTACTCCATCCCTTGACAACGAGCCTAAAAAAATACGCCGGAACCTTTTCTTAGATTCCAGCGCATTCTTTTATTTATATCTGTGGTTATATACGAACAAAAGTGTCAGAAGTCCGATCAGTCCGATGATCTCCATCATAAGTCCCGATACAGAAATGTGTTTCTGACCAACGATGATCATAGCAAGGAAAATAACAAATGCAACACACATGATAATATTTCTTACTGTACTACTATTCATTGCCAGTCCCTCCTAACCTTTCAGTCCACCGAGAGTCATACCCTCTGTCAGACGTTTCTGTACCATAATGTATAAGATCAGTGTCGGCAGCATAACGATCACAAGTCCGGCATACATGATACCGTAGTTGGTAGCTGTCTTTTCCACTGCCATCAGGTTCTTCAGCCCCATTGCCAGTGTATCATTTCCATCCATCAAAGTATAAGCAATGATATACTCATTCCAGAAGGATAAGAAGTTAAATAAGATGACTGTGATGATGCTTGGCTTTGCCATCGGCACCATGATCTTTGTCATTGTCTTAAAGTATCCGCATCCATCGATATAGGCTGCTTCCTCAAATCCCTTCGGCAGCGTCCGGAAATATCCGCTCAGGAGATATACCGTAAACGGCAGCGCACTCGACGCATAGACGAGCGCCAGGATAAACCGGTTGTTCAGGAAAAACTCTACACCGAGTAACCGGTTCGCATCACTCAGCATTAAGAAGATCGGTACAACAATGTAACTGATATTTACAAAGAGTCCTGCCATAAATGCGATATTTAAAATCTTCTTTCCTCTGAAGTTAAATCTTGACAAAGCATAAGATGCCGGAAGTGCAAGAAGTAACAGAAGGATCAGAGCTGTCGCTGTAACGATCACGGAGTTTAAGAAGAATGTTCCCATATTCGCATCGCGGAACGCTACAACGAAGTTCTGTACAAAGAACTGTTTCGGAAGTGCCCAGGGACTTACATCTCCCCCGATGAATTCTGAATTCCGCTTCAAACTTGCCATGAACACCCATACAACCGGAATAATGATTGAAATTGCCAGTGCAAGAAGAGCTACATAGATGAACAGCTTATAAATATAACTGGTCGGTTTTTTATGTTTTTTCTTGTTTTCCATAGTTGCTCTCCTTTCCTAAAATTCGTAAACTTCTCTGTCTGTGATCTTATTGACGATTCCTGCCAGGATAAATGAGAATAAGAAGATCACAACACCGATCGCCATACCGTATCCGTAAGAACCATTTGTGTATGCCTGCTTGTACATATAGTTCAGCGCTACTTCTGTATTTCCATTCGGTCCTCCGTTTGTCATGATCTGAACAAACAGGAAGCTTAAGTTAATCGTACTGATGATATAGAATGTCAATGTTGTACGGATATTGCTCCAGATCAGCGGGAATGTGATCTTGAAGAACATCTGAATCTCAGTTGCTCCATCCAGGGAAGCAGCTTCATAGTAATCCGGCGGGATTGCTGCCATACTTGCCATATACATTACCATGTAATATCCGATCGCCTGCCAGATCAGCGCAAAGATCACAGAGTAAATAACGATATTCGGCTCTGCCATCCACTGATGCGCCAGTCCATCCAGATGGATTGCTTTCAGGAATGTATTTAAAAGACCTGTACTTGGATTGTAGATCGCTCCGAAAATACCTGCAATAACAACGATTGATAAAATATTCGGAATATAGAAGATGATACGGAAGAAGTTCTTTCCTTTAAATGTACCTCTGTTTAACAGTGCTGCGAATAATACCGCAAGGATGATCGTGCAGATCATCACAAGCACGATGATTAATATTGTATTTTGCATCGCCTGAAGGAAGTTCTTATCACTCAGCAGCGTCTTAAAATTCTCAAATCCTATAAATGTCTGCTTGTTCGTGATCCCTCCCATACGGTATAAGGACATCCGAAATACATTGATCGTAGGAATGAAAATAAAGAGTGTTATTAAGATTACTGCCGGTGCCAGACATGCAAAGACAAATCTTCTTTCTGATCCTTTTCTGTTCATAATCTTATCCTTCTCCTTTAAAAAACGGTGAGCCCTGATAACTCACCGTTCTGATTAACTATAACTTATCTGGATTAATTATTCTACGTTTTCTAATAATTTCTCCCATGCTTCTGTAAGCTGTTTCTGATACTGATCCGCTGTCATCTCTCCTGTGTTAAGAGCGTCGATCGCACCATAAACTGTGGCTTTCATATCAAATCCATCGATTGGTTTTGTTGTAGCCCATGTACCTGCAACTGCTTCGTATCCTTCTGAAGAAGCTAATGTATAAGTATCTTTGATCGGTCCTTCTTCCAGCTTGTCAGATGCACCAAGAACTGGTGATACGATCGGAGCTGCTGATTCTTCGTTTGTTTCTTTGTTAACTACTTTGTTGTTCAGCATTAAGTCAACAACTGTATCAGAGTACATAAATTTAATGAATTCTTTTGCAAGATCCATGTTCTCTGCGTCTGCTGGTACCCACATCTGCTCTGTGAATGTGTAGATGTAGTTGTCTTCATCTGCATTGAATTTCGGAGGTGCCATCATTCCCCAGTTGAATCCTTCCGGAGTAGAGTTAGCCATCTCACCGATTACCCAGTTACCGTTTGGCATGAATAATGCTTTTCCATCAATCACATTCTGCTGATTGATCTTGAATCCACCGTCTGAGTTTGCATTTGCTACTGTGTCTGCCTGGATGTAGTCCGGTGAAGCAAGTTTTGCGATCGTGTCAACAACTTTCTTACCTTTCTCAGATGTCCATGTATCTTTGTCGTAATTTACAGCTTTGTTGTAGAAATCGATTCCGCCAGCCTGCGCTAACATCTGATACATTGTAGCATCAAAGTATCCTGACTGTGGGTATGTAAATAATGCAATTCCGTCAGCTTTTGCCTTATCGCCAAGTGCGAAGAACTCATCCCATGTTGTCGGAAGATCATATTTTTTATTTGGTCCTTCGAATAAGTCTTTGTTGTACCATAATCCGGTCGGTGTGTAGATGATCGGAGCAAGGTAAACTTTTCCGTCACCGTATGGCTGTGCAGCAGCATTCTCTGTGATACCGCCAACTAATTTTCCTTTTAACTCATCATCAAATACATCTGAAATGTCAGCGATTGCTTTTTCCTTTAACATTGTTTCAGTGAATCCGCTTTCCTGACCTAAGTTGTAGTATACAACGTCCGGAATATTTCCGTTCTTGAAGTCTTTCTGTAAGTCTTTGTCAAGCTCAGAAGAAAGGTGTAATTCTACGTCTACATCTTTGTGTTCTTCCTCGAATGCTTTCTCGATATTCTTCCAGATCTCTGCCCCGTTACCACCTTCAAATGCAGCAAATTTCAGGACTGTCTTTCCATCTTCTGTTTTGCTCTCTGCTTTTTCTTCCTTGCTTCCACATCCTGCAAGCAGTGTTGCAGCCATTGCAACTGTAAGTAAAAGCGCTGTTACTTTTTTCATTTTCATAACTGAACTCCTCCTTTTGTTCATTTCGTTCACTTTATACACTATATTCTACACTACGTCCGTCATTTTTTCTATATCAATCTTGTCCTCATTTTTATGTATCTTGCTCTCAAAGCTAAAAATATGAAAATAATAAAAAACTCTTCCTTGCTTTTCTTTTTCCCGGTGTTTATGATTGTATCAGAAGCTGCCAGTATTGGCAATGGAAAAATATGTAAGAAAAATCATTGGAAAGGAACCAAACTATGAACCAGCCAAATATTTTACTGCTTATGTGCGACCAGTTCCGCGGGGACTGTCTTTCCTACGCAGGACATCCGGACGTAAAGACACCTTATCTTGATACGCTCGCTGCGGACGGCGCCTTTTTTGACCGCGCCTACTCTTCCTGCCCGAGCTGTATCCCGGCAAGAGCCGCACTCTTCACCGGAAAGAGCCAGGAACATCACGGCCGTGTCGGCTATGAGGACGGCATCGACTGGAACTATGACCACATGCTCGCCGAAGAATTCAGCACTCACGGATACCAGACACAGTGTGTCGGTAAGATGCATGTGCATCCGGTCCGGAAACACTGTGGATTTCAGGGGCTGCGCCTGCATGATGGCTATCTCGGATATTACCGCGATGCCTCCATCCCCCACTTCCAGCACCAGTCCGTGACAGACGATTATCTCTATGATCTGAAAAATGCTCTCGGTTCCCATGCGGATTTCAATGCCAGTGGCCCGGAATGCAATTCCTGGGTGACTCATCCATGGATCTACGAAGAGAGGCTGCACCCGACAAACTGGGTGACGGAAGAAAGTATCCGCTTCCTTGAGACACGCGACCGCACCAGACCATTTTTCCTGATGAGTTCTTATGTCCGCCCGCACCAGCCTTTTGATGCACCGGCCTCCTATTTTGATCTGTACAAAGACAAGGATCTGCGCGAACCGGCCTGCGGCGACTGGGATGACACTGCAAGCACCGAGCAGTTCGGCTACATGAAAGATTCTATCTACGGCTGCAACGATGCCGAACAGCGCCACAATGCGATGGCGGGATATTACGCCTGCATCACCCATGTAGACCACCAGATCGGAAGGCTCATCTCCGCACTGATGGAAAGCGGAGAATACGACAACACGGTCATCCTCTTCTTATCTGACCATGGCGAGCTGCTCTTTGACCACCACTTATACCGAAAAGTATTTGCCTACGAGGGAAGCACACATATCCCGCTTCTGTTCCATGTCGGCAAAAATGTATGCCCTTCCAGGCCGATCCGCAGCGGCACGATCACCGAACTGCGGGATATCCTGCCGACGCTACTTGATTTTGCAGGCATCCCGGTTCCGGATGGCGTGGACGGCTTCTCTCTGATGCCGGAGATCATCGGAAAGCCTGAAAAAGAACAGAACAGCCGTGAATATCTGCATGGGGAACACAGCTTCCACTCTGGTCTGTCCAGCCACTTTATTGTGACGGCAACAGATAAATATATCTGGTACAGCGAGAAAAATACCGAGCAATACTTTGACCTGACAAACGATCCGCGGGAAGAGCACAACGCGATCGATGATGAGGTATACCAGGATCGGATCGCTTATCTCCGTTCTCTGCTGATCCGGGAGCTCGCCGGGCGTGAAGAAGGGTACAGCGACGGAGTATCCCTCCAGAGCGGCTGCACTCCGGTTGCAAACCTGTCACATATTTTATAACTTTATTTGAATTTAATTTAAGAAGCCTTCCCAGAGATAAATTCTTCCGGACGGCTTCTGTAACTTCCCAGGAATCAAATTTCCCAGACAGCTTCCGTAACTTCCCAAAAATCAAATTTCCCGGACGGCTTCCGTAACTTCCCAGGAATCAAATTCCCCGGACGGCTTCTGTAACTTCCCGGGAATGAAATTTCCCAGACAGTTCCTGTGATTTTTCAGGGATTGCCGCAACTTCTTCTAAAGTGTCTGTGCAATCCTGCTCAGTGTAGGATATGCGTACATCAGAAATTCTTGGTGCCCGCACCACTCTTCTGTGAGATAAGTTCTGTTCTGCCTCTTACATCCGCCGCGGCAGATTTTCCAGAACGGACATGTCTCACAGATTTTTTTTATCTCTTTTTCTTCCCGCAGAAAGTTCTGCATCGTCCCGCTGTATAAGATTTCCTGCAACGTGTGATCTTTCATATTTCCACAGCAGTACGCATCCAGCACATAGAAATCACACGGATAGACGCTTCCATCTGCCTCCACAACAAGCTGCGCAGTGCAGAATCCGAGCATTCCGCACTGCTGCGGCGGACGGTCGGACAGCATCAAAAGCAGGTTGTCAAATAACGTCACGCTCATATAATCTCCGCGCGCATAATCATCCAGCCAGAGACGGTAAAAGCGCTTGTAAAACTCTGCGTACTGTTTGGGTTTTAACTCCTGCACATTTCCCTCACCGCTCTCTCCGCAATATTTTTCAATCGGTATTTCCTCCTGCTCCGGAAGTTCCCCGAGACATGGAATGCACTGCACATAAGAGAATCCCTGGTCTTTCAGAAAATGATAGTATGCCTCCGGATGTGCGGCAAGCCGCGGCGTCAGCACGGTCAGGATATTATAGTCCACTTGAAACTGTTCCAGCAGCCGGATTCCCTGCATGATCTGTGCGTACATCCCCTTTCCGTCCTTATTCAGGCGGAACCGGTTTGTATTAGATTCATATCCATCGAGAGAAACTCCCACAAGAAACGCTTCTTCTGCAAAAAATTTTGCCCACGTTTCGTCGATCAGTGTTCCGTTTGTCTGGATCGCATACCGGACTGTGCGGCTTCCCTTTTTTTCACGGACATACGCTGTGAATCTCTGATAATAGTCCAGTCCGGCGAGCATCGGCTCTCCTCCCTGAAATGCAAATACAAGCTCTGCATCCGCATCGGTATCTGCCACTGCACGGTCGATCAGGCTTTGCATGATCTCCGGCTGCATCTTCCCGCTGCAGGAGCGTTCTCTTCTTTTGCTCACATCCTCATAAAAACAGTACGGGCATTTCAGATTACACATCGATGACGCCGGTTTTACTAAAAATGAAAGATATTTCATAACTTCTGTTCCTCCTCATGACACGGATTATACTCTCTGAAAGAAAGGTTGTAAATGACGCAGATTCGTTTATTGCTTTTTTCCCCGAAGGTCTATATAATAAACCCAAAGGAGACTATTATGAGTAATCAAAATTATCGTCTGGAAGAGAAAAATTCCAAAAAAATCGATGTCCATCTGCTCTATATCACAGAAGCAAAATATGAGCAGGACTGGCACAGCCTTGCACATACACATCATTTTACCGAATTGTTTTTTATTACCCACGGAACCGGGAAATTTACGATTGAAAACGAATGTTTTCCGGTCAAAGAAAACGATCTGATCATCGTCAATCCGAATGTTTCCCACACAGAATCAGGCGGAACCGGAACTCCTCTCGAATATATCGTTCTTGGGATCAACGGACTTCAGTTTACTGACAAGGATGAATCTACGAATTATACACTCCACAATTTCTTCCACTACCGCGAGGAACTCCAGTTTTACCTGAAAACACTGCTCAAAGAAGTGCGAAAAAAAGAAGAAAACTTTGAATCCATCTGCCAGAATCTTCTGGAGCTGATCATCTGGAACATTACCCGCCAGACTCAGACGACACTTTCTGTCGCCCCGACCAAGAAGATCACAAAGGAATGCCGGTTCATCGAGCAGTATCTGGATGAACACTTCAAAGAAGATATCACACTTCAGACACTCAGCGATCTGACGTATCTGAATAAATATTATCTGGTACATGCATTTAAAAATTACAAAGGGGTTTCTCCGATCAACTACCTGATCGAAAAGCGGATCTCTGAGGCAAAGCATCTGCTTGGCACTACCAACTTCCCGATCGCAAAGATCGCTTCTGTCGTTGGTTTTTCCTCGCAGTCCTATTTTTCACAGGTATTCCGAAAGGAGACCGGGCTTTCCCCGAACAAATACCGTAAGAGTATGGACTCACAAATGAGTCAGGAGGAGTAGTATGATGTACAAAGGAACACTTCTATCGGATACGATATCCATACACGAAGTATTTACGATCCATTATTTTGAATATATGAGTGATTTTTCCTTTGCCGGAGAGTCCCACAATTTCTGGGAGTTCGTCTTCGTCGACAAAGGTGAGATCGATATTTATATGGAAAGCATCCATGCGCGCTTAAAAAAAGGAGAGGTTGCCTTTCACAAGCCGAATGAATTTCACAGACTGCAGGCGACCGGGAGCTCCGCCCCGAATCTTGTGGTTATTTCGTTTGAGTGCAGCGATCCCGTAATGCAGTTTTTTGAGGGAAAGATCCTCTCTCTCGATGAGACAGAAAAGATCCTGCTTGGCGAGATTGTCAAAGAGGCTAAGGCGCTGTTCAACTGCCGGCTGGATGATCCTTACCTGACCGAAATGACAAAATACGAGCAGCCTCCTTTTGGTGCGGAGCAGTTTATCCGGATCCACCTGGAACATTTCCTGCTCCACCTGCTGCGCCGCAGGCAGGACAGCCCGTCTTCCACTCCAAAAGCTGCAGCCTCCAAAGGCAATTCAGAAGTATTTAACCGCGTCCTGACCTATATGGAGAAGAATCTCTGTCTGCATCTGACGATCGAACAGATCTGCCGGGACAATATGATCGGCCGTTCTCAGCTTCAGAAGATCTTCCAGCAGAAGACCGGACTCGGTGTGATCGAATATTTTTCCAACATGAAGATCGATGCCGCCAAGCAGATGATGCGGACAGATCTGATGAACTTCACACAGATTTCAGAGAAACTCGGTTATTCTTCAATCCACTATTTTTCCAGACAGTTCAAGAAAATCACCGGAATGACACCATCCGAATATGTATCTTCGATCAAAGCGCTGTCGGAAGCCCAAATTTGATCTTTTCCCTGACAAAAACAAGGGATTTTATCTTATGGAAACAAACACTATTTTTCATAAAAGTATACAGAAAGAACCTCCTTACCGTCATCTCTTGACGTTCGGAGGTTCTTTTTCCCATTTGCTTTCCGTAAGCCAGTCTGACAAATGGGCGCGATCTTACATATTAGATTTCATACCAGATGATCTCATTTGCATCCAGATGAAGATCGAAACTGCTTCCGTCTCCTCTGTATACCGTTGTATCCTGCGGCTCGTAAGTATTGTTTACGACACAGTATTTTCCATTCTTCACATACGCATGCACTTCCACGTTGAAGTTTGTGCTGAACCATTTGTGAAGGTTGTCCTCATCGTGTGCAGACCAGAGGATAGAACGATACAGAAGACGGCTGTTCTCGAAGCTGTATGGAAGTCCACTGATGTAGACACAACGTCCGTCGCCGAAATCATTGACTGCCATCTGCACTTCTTTGTCGATCTGTCTTAATACAGTTGTTCCATCTAATGCGAAGATATTTTTCTGACCTTCTCCAAAGTCGATGTCTTTTGTACAGTCTTCTTTGATGAAGTGATCATGCTCTTCCCAGTTATACTTGTCTGTATTTAAGTTAAATCCGTTTTCTTTCTCTACCCCGAGCGCACTTGCAAGCTGGAAGTAACGTCCTTCCCACTGATAAGCGGTCGGCTCGCCGACACCGATAAATCCGCCGCCGTTGTAGATAAATTTCTTCACTGCCGTCACGATCTCTTCATCTGCCCATGCAGCCCCGCCGCTGTGTGCAGTGTAAGCTCCGCCGACATTGATGATGACATCGATATCGTCAAGCACTGCCGGATTCGTCTTAATATCGTCAAAGCTGATAAAACGTACATCAAACGGTGCTCCGGAAAGCGCCTCAACGATTCCTGCGTAAGAATAGTTCTGTTTTTGATATAATGCATGATGTACCATATGATTTCCCCATGCTCTCATCTTGCCCCAGCTGTTCAGCACTGCAACTGTCTTCGCGCAGTACGGTGTTGTTCCTTTGATGTTCTCATATAAGGTACGGAACTCTTTACATACGCTTTCTACATAATCGATAAATTCCGGGAACTCCAGCGCAAGCTTTAAGTAACCGCCATATCCGATCCGGTCGATTGGTTTTCTGAGGATCGCACGTCTTGCTGTTACCCAGTTTACCTTCGCCTCTTTCACCGGGTCTCCGCCTTCGTGGAATGTATCCGGGAAGAAATAAGGAAGGAAACGTCCCTCTGTATATTTTACATTCGGAATATCACTGATCAGACGGAGTGTAGAACCATTTCCGACACTTCCTACAACTGCATCCAGTCCGATGGATTTGAATTCATCCATAAACGGTTCCATACCGATCCAGTGATCTCCTAAGAACATCATTGCTTCTTTTCCCATCTCGTGTGTGATATCCACCATCTCTTTGGCAAGTTTGGCAACTTCTCTTCTCTGGAATGCCTGGAAATCTTTGAACTCTTTTGACGGGATACGGTACTGATTGTTCATATATCCCTGATCGATAATGTATTCCGGTCTGAATTGATATCCGACTTCCTTTTCAAACTGCTCTAAAATATATGGACTGACAGATGCAGAATATCCATACCAGTCTACATATTTTTCTCTCGCCAGTTCATCGAAGATCAGTGTGAACTGATGGAAGAAAGTTGTATAACGGATTACATCTACATGTGGATTGTCTTCGATAAACTTGCGAAGACGCTTCATGGAAAATTCCTTTGTCTTAGGCTGACGCACATCAAACGTAATCTGCTTCTCCACATCTTTCCAGTCATTGACAACCGCATTGTACATATGTACCGGATCCCACATAATGTATGCAAGGAAACTTACCGTATAGTCATGGAATGCCTTTGCTCCGTGAATCGTCACATCTCCGGTCTCTTCACTGTAAGACCAGCTGTCTGTCGGAACAACTTCTCCCGTTGTACGGTCGATCACTTCCCACCAACGTTTAATATCATCGTGAGAGTTTACTTTCAGCATATCCGGATATAAATGATCCATCAAATGGATAGAAAGCTCTTCCCCCACTGCTGTGTGGAAAGAAGTCATGATATACATCTGCTGAATCTCATCCGGGTTTGCTTTTGCCCACTCATTGTCTTTTCTTGTTGTATAGTAAGTAGAATACACCTTCGCATCTACATCCCTTAACCCTTCCGGATAGTCTGTTCCGTCACAGTCACGGATCGCATCTGCTCCCCAGCGCTCCAGTAATTCCAGTGTCTCTGGTACAACGTCAACGTCTGTCGGGATCGTTACCCTTCCTCTTGTGTTTTCATTACCCATAGTGTTTCTCCTTTTCTAGCAATTTCGCATTCTTTTCTAAATCTAGTATAGCCTCTTCCCCGGAGCAAATCTACGCAAATCTTGTTTACAATATTATAGATATTGCTATATCCTTACATTTTAACAATTTTCTTCTTCGTATCCATTCCGGAATTGTCTTTGACTCACCTCTTGTTTATGATAAAATAAATTACACAAACACAAACAGGAGATTTACCATGATTTTAAAAGTCCAGCAAACAAAGCACGATCTGAAAAATGCCTACCAGATTACTTCTGGCAGAAAACTTTTGTACTCTGCCTGCGCGGCAAATCTTCATAAACTGGGAGATCTGACCATTTACGATAAAAACGGGCAATGCCTTTGCACGCTTTCCCGCACAGTCAAAATGCAGGAGCTTCTCATTCCTAACCTTCTCACCATTTTCCCTATCGAGAAAACGAAAGATTTCTACCAGTTAGAAGGCGCCTTAAGCGGAACCTTCTATCACCGGATCAAAGGACTTTCCGTCTCTGAGTATCACATCCAGACCGACATAAGTTCTCTTGTCATCCATCCGCTCTACCACGGTTCCAGAGAACTCTTTTTAGTCTTTACCGCTGATGAAGAGCAGATTGCACTGATTGAACGCCACACAACTGTCGTCAATCAGAAAGATGCTTACACGCTTTATCTTACCGAGCGCTATGAGCATACCGCGCTTCTGCTGTCTGCATGGATTTTACTCTACGATCATCAGAACTATGGGGATCAAAGCGAAGTCTATGCCGGAATCAGCAAAACATGGAGCTGGTCTATGCCAGGCGCCAAAGGGAGAAAACTTTACAATCCAAAATGGGGACAAGACGAATTTCAGGAACAGGCTCCAAAGCCACTATTTTCTAACAATTCCGACACTTAAGTGATAAAAAGATTTTTTGTTCCGACTCCAAATAAGCAGGAAAAAAACAGCCGGTTTTTCAAAAATCTGATCTACAGACTTTTGAAATCCCGACTGTCTTTTCTATCTTTGCCTCCATCATACAGGCACTGACGAGAGCCGTTTATTGAAATAAAAATTCTACAAATGCTTTTGCATTTTCCTTATGCTCCGTGTAAGAAAATACGCCGATATACGCATCTTCGTATCCGATGATTCCGTATTCCTCCGCAAGCTTACTTTGGTCTGCGGAAATGTAATTCTTCCCTACTTCAGTCTCATGCGCTTTGCAGAACTCACTTCCCATCAGTTCTTCGATATCCAGAAAAACACCTTTCTGATCATAGGTTGCAAACGTCTCCTTGTCACAGATAAAGATATCTGCAGTTCTCGCTCCCATTACGACAGACAGCTTCATTGTACTGTTGTAAGTCGCCTGATTTCCTTCCCCGGTATAGACAGAAGTGTCTATTGTGATCAACTGATTCTTATCTTTCACTTTGAGTCTTTCCCGAAGATCCTGATTCAGCTTCTCTGTATCGGAAGCAGCAGAATTCACGATCACTACATTTAAGATTTCTTCCTTCTGCAGGTTCTGATACCAGTTGATTCCAAACGAGATAAGCGCGATCACCGCCACAATCGCCACAAGCACCCATTTATAATAAGTAAAGAAATATTCGATCCGCTTTTTCCAGCTCATCGAAGCAATCTTTTCCCTCTCTAACTGCCACTTCTCTTTCCTTGTAAGATCAGACTCATGTTTTTGCTGCATCATTTGTTCCCTGCCTTATCCTATTTTAAAACATAATTTAAAGCAAGTTCAAATGTCTGCTTCATACCGTCTTTGTGTGTTCTCTCATATCCATGTGATGCATAGACACCCTGTCCGATCAGCGCATATCTTACATCTCTTCCGGATCTAAGCGCTGCCCCTGCATCAGAACCGTAGGATGGATAAATATCAACTGCATAATCAATCCCATGTTCCTTTGCCACTTCGATCAGCTCATTTGTCATCTCAAAGTGATAAGCTCCGGAACTGTCTTTTGCACAGATCGATACCTGCTTTTCCGTACATGTCAGATGATCGCCGACACATCCCATATCCACTGCCAGAAGATCTTCAATCTCTTCCGGAATTCCTGCTGCTGCACCGTGACCAATCTCTTCAAATGTTGTGAAGAACAGCTGTACATTTCTCTTCAGGCATCCTGGATGCTCGCTTACATATTTTGCGATTCCAAGAAGTACTCCTGAGGAAGCCTTATCATCCAGAAAACGACTCTTGATATATCCTTTTTCTGTCACCTGGAATCTCGGTTCCACTGCAAGGAAATCTCCTGCGCAGATTCCCAATTTCTCCACATCTTCTTTGGAAGTGACATCCTCGTCCAGCACTACTTCCAGATTTGTAAATTTACGCTCTGCGTTCACATCTGGATTCACATGCACAGAAGCATTCTCAAGCTGGATCGTTCCCTCATACACTGCGCCGCTTCTTGTGATCACACGGACATTTTCTGTCTCAATATTATTTGGGTTCAATGTTCCATTGGAAATTGCAAGACGCCCATTTCCTTTGATATAATGTACAAACGCTCCCAGTGTATCTACATGCGCAAGCATCATCAGCGGATTCCCCTCTCCGCCAAGGTTTGCGATCACACCGCCTTTTCTCAGTGTCCGTACTTCAAATCCCATTGCCTGGATCGTCTCTACGAGATATTTCTGTACATGGTAATGATAGCCGGTCGGACTGTCGATCCCGATCACTTTCGCTGTCTGCTCTACGATATATTCGTGATATTCCTGATTCTGATGTGCCATAATAAAATCCCTCCAATATTTTTACAATATAAGTATTATAACAAATGGGAAGAGTATTGACTAGAGCATGTTTGCAAATTCCTACACATCGAAGAAAGAAAAAGAAAACACTCAGACATTTCTGTCCAGCGCTTTCTTTTCTCATTCTTTTTAAAAGTCCATATTTTTTGTGATCTGAAAATCTCCCGCATCTTTTGATTTGACATTGATCCGGATCCGGCAGTCTGCCAGCGGCTCATGATTGACATCTAATGCATAGCCGACTTTTACATTGATATTATCCTCTGTCACTTCGACCTCCATCTCCGTTGTGTGGATTCCGATCAGAAGCTGTCCATACGGTGTCTGGTAGTATGTGAGGTTCTTTTTATTTTTCTCAAATACCATGTGGACATTCGACACGCCACTCTTCATGACTTCGAGCGTATCCTCCCCGGTAATCTTTATTTTATTTTTTGTAACACCTGGAATGCCTTCTGTAACTTCATCGAATAAGATGTAATGTTTTCCATTTTTGAGGAAATAGTTAGCAGGAGCAACGACTTCAATAGGTTCATAATCTCTCTCCTCCTCCAGAACGTCCATCTGCAGTCCTGAAATACTTATTAATACGTCTTTTGTCATATTCTCACCTTGCTTTTTATCTGTTCTGTCTAAGATTGTTCTCTTTAATATTCTTCAATATTGATCTGCTTTGTCGTCTCGATATCGTACGGCAAAATAGAATTGGCAAACTGCTTAAATTTATCTGCAGCATCACTGACATAGAAAGAATACTCCCCGTGCGTTTCTTTGCCATCGCCCGGAATTCCTTTGCTCATGCCTTCTGCCTCCAGAAGTCTCTTTAAATCCATCGCAGTCTCATATGCCGGATTGACAAGATGGATCTTGTCTCCCATATATTCCCGGATTCTTGAGCGCAGAAGCGGATAGTGGGTACATCCGAGGATCAGTGTATCGATATCCGACTCTCTGAGATCCGACAGATAGATATCTATGACTTCCCGCGTGATCTGATGCTTTGCAAATCCTTCTTCTACAAGTGGAACAAATAGCGGGCACGCTCTTCCGACCACACTGATCTGTGGATCTTCTTTCTGGATCAGCTTTGTATAAATCTCACTCTTGACTGTTGCCTCTGTGCCGATCACTCCGATTTTCTTATTCTCTGTCGCCTCCCCGGCCGCCCGCGCTCCCGGAGCCACCACACCGATGATCGGGACATCGAATTCCTCCCGCACTGCATCCAGTGCAAGCGCGCTCGCCGTATTGCATGCGATCACGATCGCCTTTACGTCCTTCGTCAGCAGAAACCGGATAATCTGGCGGGAGTATCGGATGATCGTATTCTCTGACTTACTTCCATAAGGCACCCGCGCAGTGTCTCCAAAATACACAATACTTTCCTGCGGAAGCTGCCTCATGATCTCTCTTGCCACGGTAAGTCCTCCTACTCCTGAATCAAACACACCGATCGGCATATCATTCTTATTCTCTATCTTCACAACATTTCTCCTTCTGTCTGCCATATCTGTTCTCTATTGTACCCGCTTATCAGATAGATTTCAAGAGCATGTTCCTTTCCCGCACAATCAAAAAAAGAACATTTTCAACCATCCTGCCATCACTGGATGCCCGTCCAAATTGAAAATGTTCTTTCTTGGCCTGTCATTTATTGAAATGTATCTGTGATCTCATACGAACAGCAGCCATTTCTCCTGCTCTGTCTGATCATTTAAGTGTCATTCTGTACCACTGTTATTGAACGTGAGGCAGTACACTAAATTGCCAGCTTCTTCGCGATCTCAAGCTGATATTCTGGAAGTTTCTTTTCCATGTTCAGCGCTTCATCGATATCAACATCAATATACTCTCCATGTTTGTATCCTACTACACGGTTTGTCTTTCCTTCACAGAGAAGCTCTACTGCTTTTGCTCCCATGATAGAAGCGTATACTCTGTCTTTTGCTGTCGGGCTTCCACCACGCTGCATGTGTCCGAGGATCGTCGCTCTTGTCTCCATTCCAGTTGCCTCCTCGATTCTTTTTGCCATATTGATAGAATCGCCGACACCTTCTGCGTTGATGATGATATAGTGTTTCTTTCCGCGGTCTCTGTTCGCAATGATTCTCTTAATGATCTCTCCTTCATCGTAATTGTGCTCTTCCGGAAGAAGGATCTCCTCTGCACCATTTGCGATACCGCACCACAGCGCCAGATATCCTGCATCTCTTCCCATAACCTCTACGATACTGCAGCGCTGGTGAGATGTGGATGTGTCACGTACTTTATCGATCGCTTCCATAGCTGTATTTACTGCTGTATCAAATCCGATCGTATACTCTGTACAGTCGATATCCAGGTCGATCGTTCCCGGGATTCCGATTGTATTGATCCCAAGATTTGCCAGCTTCTGTGCCCCGGCAAAAGAACCGTCTCCGCCGATGACAACAAGTCCTTCGATCCCGTACTTCTTACAGATCGCAGCTGCCTTCTGCTGCCCTTCTTCTGTGCGCATCTCCTTACATCTTGCAGTCTGGAGAATCGTACCTCCACGCTGGATTGTATCCGATACATCTCTGGCAGAAAGATCGATGATCTCTTCCTCCATCAATCCCTGGTATCCTCTTCTGATCCCTCTTACCCTGATTCCTTTTCCTAAAGCTGTTCTTACTACGGAACGGATCGCCGCATTCATTCCCGGAGCATCTCCACCGCTTGTTAAGACACCGATTGTGTGTATACGCTTTGCCATGATATTACCTCCATTTTTAACTATACCTAAAATTATTATTTATACATTTTGTGATTATTTTAACATACTTAAAATTTGTTTTCAAGGCATTTTTCGACAACTTTTACGCGGTCCTCCCCATAATAATTTGTCAGTCTGCCAATGATATTCGGTTCGATCCCGATATTCCAGTTGCGCGGGAGCCGTTTGACTGCCTTTTCTGCCTTGCAGTAGATCACAACAGTATCATCCCCTTCTGAATCCTGAAGCATACCCATCAGAAGCTGTTCTTCTGCCAGATAACTGTTTTTATCCGGAAACTGGATCCAGAGTTCCTTCTTTACCTGGTCAAATGGAATGATCTTCTCACAGATCAGTTTACTTGGACGGTCGTCTTCTTCGGAAACCCTTCCTTTTACCAGAACTTTTCGGTCTTCCTCCAGATACTGCCTGTTCGCCTCATAATCTCTCGGAAATACAACGACTTCCACCGTTCCGAGCAGATCTTCCAGTGTGATAAATGCCATCATCTGATTCGTCTTTGTATGTTTGATCGTCTTTCCGACGATCATCCCTCCGATGATCTCTTTTGCACCATCATGGACTTTCGTCCGGTTTGTCTCTTCATCCAACTGGAAATCCAGAGTCGTTGCCGACACGCTCCGTTTCCACTTCTCCTCATAGGCATCCAGCGGATGCCCGCTGATATAGACGCCAAGTACTTCCTTTTCAAATGCAAGCAGCGTCTCCTTTTCATATTCTCCCACATCCGGAAGCTGGATCTCAAATTCCTTTTTCTGATCCTCATCTACAAAATCAAACAACGTCATCTGCCCGCTCATCGAAAATTTCTTTTCCTGATTCACATTTTCTACAATCTGGATATAGATCATCATAAACTGCTTTCTCGTTCCCCCAAGATTATCCAACGCGCCTGCCTTGATAAAATTTTCGATGCTTCTTTTATTTAATACTTCTTTCAGGGAAATCCGCTCAATAAAATCTTTCAGTCCCCGATACAGTCCGTTTTCTTCCCGCTCACTTACGATTGCCTCAATGACCGGCTTCCCGACATTTTTGATTGCCGCAAGTCCATAACGGATATTTCCCTCATCTACCGAAAATCCTCCAACCCCACGGTTGATATCCGGCGGAAGGATCTTGATGCCCATCTGTCTTGCCGCGTAAATGTACTCCGACACCTTCGCCGGATTTTCAATGACAGACGTCATTAATGCCGCCATAAATTCAATCGGATAATAATATTTCAGATAGGCTGTCTGATACGAAACGACTGCATAAGCTGCTGCATGCGATTTGTTAAATGCATACTTTGCAAAATCAATCATTTCATCATAGATTTTATTCGCCGTCTTCTCATCGATCCCATTGTTCAGGCATCCCGGAACACCTTCATCGATATTTCCATAGACAAAGCTCTGGCGCTCCCGCTCCATGACATCCGCCTTCTTCTTCGACATTGCTCTTCGCAAAAGGTCACTTCTTCCGAGCGTATATCCGGCAAGATCACGCACGATCTGCATCACCTGCTCCTGATAAACGATACATCCGTATGTCGGCGCCAGGATTGGCTCCAGCTGCGGACAGTCATAGGTGATCGATTCTTTGTCATTCTTTCCTTTGATGTACTGCGGGATAAAGTCCATCGGTCCCGGCCGGTACAAAGAGATTCCTGCGATGATATCTTCCAGGCTCTGTGGCTTTAACTCCTTCATGAAATTTTTCATTCCTGCGCTCTCCAGCTGAAATACACCGTCAGTCTTTCCGGTTCCGATCGACTCTAATACCAGCCTGTCATTATAATCAATCTCACCCATATCTAACTTAACTCCGGTTGTCTGTTCCACCAGATTGACGGCATTTTGTATTACCGTCAGAGTTCTTAAGCCTAAGAAATCCATTTTCAAAAGTCCAAGCTCTTCCAGCGTCGTCATCGTAAATTGTGTCGTGATCGAACCGTCAGATGCCCTTGAGAGC
>JAPFCT010000308.1 GCA_026169575.1 Faecalimonas sp. | reverse complement strand
GTTCTGTATTATGCAACACAAAATCTTTGAAGAACATGTTCAAATGCAGTGTTTTTTCCATAAAAACGAACTGTCAGCACTTGTGTCAGATCAAGGCTTAACACACCAAGGATCGACTTCGCATCTATAATTCTTCTATTATGAAATATATCGATATCAAAATCACATTTTTCTGCTGTTCTTACAAAGTCTCTCACATCTTCATTTGCTGATAATCTGATCTTCCATCTCTGTTCCATTATCAACACTCCTTTCCAATGGATTGTTTGTATAACACGGAACTCATTATGTCACTATTTTTCCAGAAAGTCAACTAGAAAACATTCTAAACTTTCTATGCTCCAATCCCTTTTCTTCATCAAACTCAACGAAATTAGAGCAAAACGAAGCAAAAAACAGCATCGAAAACTTCAAAAAGGAAACGGCACCGCCTCTTCTTTCCAGAAAGCGGTGCTGTTTCCTCTTAAAAACTGTTCCTATGAAATTAATGTCTCAGCTGCATCTTTTAAATAATCGTTTGTCACTTCATAGAACTTCTCTTCTTCTACGATCGATGCCAACTTTGGATCTAACGGCATTTTCCCAAATACCTTCACTCCAAGTTCTTCGGCCGTCTCCTCCACATGGCTCTCCCCAAATACCGGAATTTTCTTTCCGCAGTCCGGACATGCAAGATAACTGTAATTTTCCACAATGCCAAGCACCGGAACATCCATCTGTTTTGCCATGTAATACGCTTTCTTGACGATCATCTGAACAAGATCCTGCGGCGATGTAACGATAACAACACCATCTACCGGAAGCGACTGGAACACAGTCAGTGGAACATCACCCGTTCCAGGAGGCATATCTACAAACAGATAATCCAGATCCCCCCAGAGCACTTCATTCCAAAACTGTGTCACAACACCTGCAATGATCGGTCCTCTCCAGATGACCGGTGTATCCTCACTGTCCAGCAGAAGATTGACTGACATGATCCTCGTCTCATCTTTCGCGATACACGGGAACATTCCCAGTTCATTTCCCACTGCATGTTCATGGATCCCGTACATTTTTGGAATCGATGGTCCTGTAATATCTGCATCCAGAATTCCAACAGAATATCCTTTCTCACGCATCATACGGGCAAGGGAAGCCGTTACCATTGATTTTCCGACTCCTCCCTTTCCACTTACGACACCGATTACTTTCTTTACATGTGTATATTCATTTGGCGCTACTTTCATGCTCTCCTTCTTTTTGCTCGGACAACTGTCTGCATGTGCACAGCCAGAACAGCTTTCCGGAGAACATGAGCCGTTATTTTGTTCTTCTGACATCTCTACTACTCTCCTTACTCTACTACTGCGATCACTTCGATTTCGCAAAGTACATTTTTCGGAAGTGTCTTCACAGCTACACAGCTTCTCGCCGGTTTGGATGTAAAATATTTTGCATACACTTCATTAAATGGCGCAAAGTCCGCCATATCGCTTAAAAAGCACGTTGTCTTGATGACCTGATCAAAAGAACTTCCTGCTTCTGCAAGAACTGCTTCTAAATTCTTACAAACCTGTTCTGCCTGTCCTTCGATCGTATCTGCTTCCACTGCATCTGTTGCAGGGTTGATCGGAATCTGTCCTGCGGAATAGAATATTCCATTGTGAACATATCCCTGTGAATAAGGTCCTACTGCTTTTGGCGCTTTTTCCGTTGCTACTACTTTCATCTGATCATTCTCCTTTGCTTCAATTTTTACTTCTTTTATTGTAGCACTTCCTCCGCGCATTTATCAACTGCTTTTTCTTACAATGGGAAGATAAAACAGACTACTATGTGCATTTTTTATAACGCTCCACAGATTTTCTTATTTTTATTGTCATGTTGCCGTTTCAGTGGTATACTTTACATAATTTTTATTTGTAATATTTTTGTAACATTCTAATTCTATACCTGGCGGAAACCGATTTCAGAATTTTCCCGATAAGGAGGGATTTTATGATTCGCATTGTTAATCTTACAAAAACATTTAACTCCGTACCTGCCCTTTCCCAAAGTAATCTTGAAATTCCGGACAATGTCAGTTTCGGGCTGCTTGGAACAAATGGAGCCGGAAAAAGCACGCTGCTTCGAATTTTAGCTGGGATTTTGCAGGCGGATCACGGTGATATTTTCATAGACGGGGATCATTTTTACGATGCATCCAAAGTAAGGCAGAACATTTTTTATCTATCCGATGACCAATACTATTTCCCGGGTGCTTCTCCGGAAACAATGCTTCTTTTCTATAAAAAAATGTATCCCTGCTTTGATGACCGGCGATTTCTAGAACTCCTTTCGGACTTTCAACTGGATCCGTCCCAGAAGCTCCACACCTTTTCAAAAGGCATGAAAAAACAAGTATTTCTGATCGCAGGAATCTGCAGCAATGCTGCCGTCCTGCTTTGTGACGAAGTGTTTGACGGTCTGGATCCGGTCGTACGGCAGTCTGTAAAAAATTTACTGCAAAATGAACTTGGCCGGCGTCTGTTCACTCCGGTCATTGCCTCACACAATCTCTCTGAACTGGAAGGACTGTGTCACCATATCGGCATCCTGCACCGGGGCGGCATCCTCCTTTCAAAAGAGATCACTTCCCTCACCTGCGGAGTTCATAAATTTCAGTGCGTCTTCTCTTCTGATCAGAGGGAATTTCTTTTGCGGTCACTGTGTATCCTCCGCTTTGAACAGAGAGGGTTCCTGACAACGCTGCTTGTACGCGGAAATTTCGATGAGATCCAGACGGTCATAGCATCCTGCTCCCCCGTCTGCTATGAATCTCTCCCGCTGTCACTGGAAGAAATCTTTATTTACGAAACAGAAAGGATTGGCTATGACATCAAAGAACTTATTTATTAATTTTCAAAAATGCGAACACGCACAAAGAACCTGGACCTTATGGCTTCTGCTCTACCTTGCAGCCATGTCAGTGCTCTCCTTTACCTTTGAAATGCTCTCGGTTTCTGACTACCAGACCGTTTCCTTTTACCTCCTTGGCGTGCCAGATCTGCGTTCTTTGTTCTTTACGGTATTTTCTGCCATCTTTTGTGGCATCCACGGATT
>JAPFCT010000042.1 GCA_026169575.1 Faecalimonas sp. | reverse complement strand
GCGTTGCCGCCCTATGCAGTTTATGTGATGGGAAAGCTTCCGCAGCAGGGGAAAAAGACGGCAGCTGTCGTCGGAGCGCGAAACTGCAGTTATTATGGGGAAACGTATGCGGCAAGGATTGGGAGCATTCTGAGTGAGGCGGGGATATCTGTGATCAGTGGTATGGCAAGAGGGGTCGATGCTGCGGCACAGAGGGGAGCCCTGCATGGGAGAGGGGGAACATTTGGCGTGCTTGGAAGTGGAGTGGATGTCTGCTATCCGCGGGAAAATAAGGGGCTTTATGAAGATTTAAAAAAATATGGCGGGATTTTGTCCGAACAGCTGCCGGGAAGCCCGCCTCTTGCACAGTATTTTCCGGCAAGAAACCGTCTGATCAGCGGCCTTGCGGATGTGGTGATCGTCATAGAAGCAAGAGAACGCAGCGGATCACTGATCACAGCAGATATGGCGCTGGAGCAGGGGAAGGATGTCTATGCACTTCCGGGAAGTGTGGACAGTCAGTTAAGCCGCGGGTGTAACCGTCTGATCCGGCAGGGTGCAGGGATCATTTTATCCCCGGAGGAGCTTTTAGAAGATCTTAATATTTGTGGAAATTTTGTGAAGAATATGACAGAAAATAAAATAACACTTGAAACTGAACAAAATATAGTGTATAGTTGTCTCGATTTGAACCCGAAGAGTATCGGCCAGATACTGGCGGAAACAAAGCTGCCGATTCCAGAACTGATGCGGCAGCTTGTTTCTTTGGAAATGAGCGGAACGATCATGCAGATTTCCAAAGGATACTATGTGAGAGGAAAAAGGTAGAAAGAACAGAAATAAAGGAGTAGTTTATGGCACGTTATCTTGTGATTGTAGAATCGCCTGCAAAAGTTAAGACAATTAAAAAATTTCTGGGAAGCAATTATGTTGTGACAGCATCACAGGGACATGTGAGAGATCTGCCAAAGAGCCAGCTTGGAATTGATGTAGAGAATGACTTTGAACCGAAATATATTACGATCCGCGGGAAAGGAGATATTCTTGCGAACCTGAGAAAAGAAGTGAAAAAAGCAGATAAGATCTATCTCGCAACTGACCCGGACCGTGAGGGGGAAGCAATCTCATGGCATCTGTATGTGGCATTGAAACTGGAAGGAAAGAAAGTCTACCGGATCAGCTTCAATGAGATCACAAAGAATGCGGTCAAGGCGTCCATCAAAGATGCGCGGGAGATTAATATGAACCTCGTTGATGCACAGCAGGCAAGGCGTGCGCTGGACAGAATGGTAGGATATAAGATCAGTCCGCTGCTCTGGGCAAAGGTAAAAAGGGGATTAAGTGCAGGGCGTGTGCAGTCTGTGGCACTTCGCATCATTGCAGACCGGGAAGAAGAGATCAACGCATTTATCCCGGAAGAATACTGGACGCTGGATGCAACAATCCGCGTTGAGGGGGAAAAGAAACCGCTGACGGCAAGCTTCTATGGGAAGGATAAGAAGATGACGATCCACTCGAAAGAAGAGATGGATCAGATTGTCCGGGAAATTGAAAATGAGAAATTTTTTGTAGATGAAGTGAAGGTCAGTGAACGTCTGAAAAAAGCGCCGCTTCCATTTACAACAAGTACGCTGCAGCAGGAGGCGTCAAAGGTGTTAAATTTTGCAACACAGAAGACGATGCGGATCGCGCAGCAGCTTTATGAAGGGGTAGATATCAAGGGAAGCGGAACAGTCGGTATCATCACTTATCTCCGTACAGATTCTACAAGAATCTCGGAGGAGGCAGATGCAGCGGCAAGAGCATACATCCGTGAAGTTTACGGGGAGAAATTTGTGGCAGACGATGAGAATCGAAAGTCTTCTGAAAAAAAGATCCAGGATGCCCACGAGGCGATCCGTCCGACCGATCTTTCCAGAACACCGGCTTCGATCAAGGAGTCTCTGACAAGGGATCAGTTCCGGCTGTATCAGCTGATCTGGAAGCGATTTGCAGCAAGCCGTATGCAGCCTGCCAGATTTGAGTCTACCTCTGTGAAGATCGGTGCAGGGGAATACCGGTTCTCAGTATCGACATCGAAGGTTATTTTTGAAGGCTTCCGCATTGCTTACGTAGAATCCGATGAAGAGAAGCTGGCAAGCAACCTGCTTGTGAAGGGGCTTGATAAGGACTCTGTTCTGACGAAGGAAGCGCTGGAGGAGAAACAGCACTTTACACAGCCGCCGGCACATTATACCGAGGCAGCGCTCGTAAAGACACTGGAAGAGCTTGGAATCGGACGGCCGAGTACGTATGCGCCGACGATTTCCACGATCATTGCGAGACGTTATGTTTCCAAAGAAAATAAGAACTTATATCTGACGGAACTCGGAGAAGTGGTCAACAATATGATGAAACATTCGTTCCCGAGTATCGTTGATGTGAATTTTACTGCCAATATGGAAGGATTGCTTGACATGGTCGAGGAAGGAAAGGTAGAGTGGAAATCTGTGATCCGAAACTTCTACCCGGATCTCGATGAGGCTGTCAAAGTGGCAGAAAAAGAACTTGAGAGCGTCAAGATCGAGGATGAAGTGACAGATGTTGTCTGTGAAGAGTGCGGAAGAAATATGGTGATCAAATATGGACCGCATGGTCGTTTCCTTGCATGCCCTGGCTTCCCGGAATGCAGAAACACAAAGCCATATCTGGAGAAGATCGGTGTGCCTTGTCCGCTCTGTGGAAAGGAAGTCGTGCTCCGCAAGACAAAGAAAGGCCGCAAGTACTATGGATGTGAAGACAACCCGGAATGTGAATTTATGTCATGGCAGAAGCCGTCTAAGGAGAAGTGTCCGGAATGCGGCGGCTATATGATTGAAAAGGGGAATAAACTTGTCTGTGCAGATGAAAAATGTGGATATGTCAGAAACAATAAAAAGAATTAGAAAAATCCGTTGAATTTTTTGAAAATGCGTGATAATATAGACGTGTGAAAAGAGTTTTGACGTTTTGTGGATATATTTGCTACAATAAATAAAAGCAGTAAAATAGACAGACGACAGACGTCGTGAACGGAGGCGAATCAATGAGCGTACAGTTATTAGACAAGACAAGAAAAATCAACAAACTTCTGCACAATAATAATTCAAGCAAAGTCGTATTCAACGATATTTGCGAAGTGCTGACAGAAATTCTTAATTCCAACGTATTCGTTGTGAGTAAAAAGGGAAAAGTACTCGGGATCAGTAAATGCGAGGGAGTCGATGAGATACAGGAACTGATCACAAATGAAGTCGGGGGACACATCGATGAGATGCTGAACGAAAGATTATTAAGCATTCTCTCCACAAAAGAAAATGTGAATCTGCAGACACTTGGATTTTCCCCGGAGCATGTCAGAAGTTATCAGGCGATCATCACACCGATCAATATCGCAGATGAGAGACTGGGGACATTATTCATTTATAAGAAAGATTCTTTATATGAGATCGACGACATTATCCTGAGCGAATACGGGACAACGGTTGTCGGACTTGAGATGCTTCGTGCGGTGAATGAAGAGAGTGCGGAGGAAGTCAGAAAAGAGCAGATCGTCAAATCAGCGATCAGCACACTTTCTTTCTCAGAGATGGAAGCGATCATCCATATTTTTGACGAACTGGAAGGAACAGAAGGAATCCTCGTGGCAAGTAAGATTGCTGACCGCGTAGGCATTACCCGCTCCGTGATCGTAAATGCACTTCGGAAGTTCGAAAGTGCCGGTGTGATCGAATCCCGTTCTTCCGGTATGAAAGGAACTTATATCCGTGTCATCAATGATTTTGTTTTCAAAGAACTGGAGAATCTGAAAAAGGATACAAAGCATAGAGAGTAAAAGAAAAGGGTATCAGAGACAGTGCTGATACCCTTTCGCTGATGTGCGGCAGAAAGGAGCAGAGCGTATGTTTGAAAATTGCAGGGCAACGATCGTGATGGAAGATCTGATCGGGACAAAGACGGAAAAGAACGAAAGCAGCTGTGAAGGAGTTGTCTCCATGTATGACCCGAAGACCGAGTGCATATATTTGAATCTGGAGGAGATGGATCTCTCAGAAATTTCTCTGGATGCAGTGTACCGGTGCACGATTTTTTCGGAGGAGGAAGCAGCTGAATGTACGGGGAGAGTCAGGGAGAGATTTCTCGGAAAAAGTGGAAATATTCTGATTCTTCAAATTGAAAATGGATTTTATAAAATAAATATAAACTGAGTTGACAAATGAAAAACATAGTGCTATTTTATTAGTAAAGCAAATTAGCACTCAGATAAAATGAGTGCTAATAAAGGCGGCGCAGTTACCCTGCACAGATCGCATGGGTACGGAAGGCTTCTGAAAGCTTTCGCACAGCCCTTGAAATTGCGGTAGTATAAGGAGGAATTTACATGAAATTAGTACCATTAGGTGACAGAGTCGTATTGAAACAATTAGTCGCAGAAGAAACAACAAAATCCGGAATCGTATTACCGGGACAGTCAAAAGAGAAACCTCAGCAGGCAGAAGTTGTAGCGGTAGGACCTGGCGGAACAGTTGATGGGAAAGAAGTTACGATGAACGTAGCTGTTGGAAATCAGGTGATTTATTCAAAATACGCAGGAACAGAAGTGACACTGGAAGACGAAGAGTATATTATCGTAAAACAGAGTGATATTCTGGCAATCATCGAATAGCGGCAGAAGAGGCGGCATCGATATGCCGGGATGGATTACAGAGTGAGAAGAAAGATGCCGGATGCAGAGAGAACAGATCACTGTGTCAGGCATAGAAGATCAGATAGAAGATGACGGAAGGTCATCAAAGCAGAGAAAAAAGACAGAATTTAAGGAGGACATCAGTCATGGCAAAAGAAATTAAATATGGCGCAGAGGCCAGAAGTGCTTTGGAATCAGGTGTAAATCAGCTGGCAAATACAGTTCGTGTGACATTAGGACCAAAAGGAAGAAACGTAGTGTTGGATAAATCATTTGGCGCTCCGCTGATCACAAACGACGGTGTGACGATCGCAAAAGAGATCGAACTGGAAGATGCATTTGAAAATATGGGCGCACAGCTGATCCGTGAAGTGGCGGCAAAGACAAATGACGTTGCAGGTGACGGAACAACAACAGCGACAGTGCTGGCACAGGCTATGGTCAACGAAGGAATGAAAAACCTTGCAGCAGGCGCAAATCCGATCGTGCTCCGCAAAGGTATGAAGAAAGCGACAGAAGTAGCTGTGGAAGCAGTTGCAGGTATGAGCAGCAAAGTAGAGAGCAAAGAGAGAATCGCAAATGTAGCTGCGATCTCTGCCGGAGATGCAGAAGTCGGAGCAATGGTGGCAGATGCGATGGAGAAAGTATCTAACGATGGTGTCATTACGATCGAAGAATCTAAGACAATGAAGACAGAGTTAGACCTTGTAGAAGGTATGCAGTTTGACCGCGGATATATTTCTGCATATATGGCAACAGATATGGATAAGATGGAGGCAAATCTTGAGGATCCATATATTCTGATCACAGATAAAAAGATCGCAAATATTCAGGAATTACTTCCATTGTTAGAGCAGGTTGTTCAGGCTGGTGCAAAACTTCTCATCGTTGCAGAAGATATCGAAGGAGAAGCGCTGACAACACTGATCGTCAACAAACTGCGCGGTACATTCCAGGTAGTCGGAGTGAAAGCGCCGGGATACGGAGACAGAAGAAAGGCGATGTTAGAAGATATTGCGATCCTGACAGGAGGACAGGTGATCTCTGAAGAACTTGGGTTAGACTTAAAAGAGACAACACTTGATATGTTAGGACGTGCAAAATCTGTAAAAGTTCAGAAAGAAAATACAGTGATCGTAGACGGACTTGGAGAAAAAGAAGCGATCAATGCCCGTGTTGCACAGATCAAAGCACAGATCGAGGAGACTACATCTGAGTTTGACAAAGAAAAACTTCAGGAAAGACTTGCAAAACTTGCAGGCGGTGTTGCAGTGATCCGTGTAGGTGCAGCGACAGAGACAGAGATGAAAGAAGCAAAACTTCGCATGGAAGACGCGCTTTCAGCAGCGAGAGCAGCAGTGGAGGAAGGTATCGTAGCAGGGGGTGGATCTGCTTATATCCACGCTTCCAAAGAAGTTACAAAGCTTGCAGAAACACTTGAGGGAGACGAGAGAACAGGTGCTAATATCATCTTGAAAGCACTGGAAGCTCCATTGTTCCACATTGCAGCAAATGCAGGTCTGGAAGGTTCTGTGATCATCAATAAAGTCAGAGAGCAGCAGCCGGGAATCGGTTTCGATGCTTACAATGAAGAATATGTTGATATGGTAAAAGCCGGAATCTTAGACCCGGCAAAAGTAACAAGAAGTGCATTACAGAATGCGACAAGTGTTGCTTCTACACTTCTTACAACAGAGTCTGTTGTGGCAAATATAAAAGAAGATGTTCCTCCTATGCCGGCGGGCGGACCAGGAATGGGTATGATGTAAATTTTGAAAGGACAGATGAGTACCGGAGAATATGCCGGTGCTCATCTTTTTTCTTTACTGTTTTTTAGAATGTGCTATAATAAAAATATATGTAAAAAATGGAGGTACAGCAAAGATGAGTGATTTTTACACAGAACAGCTTGTCAAGAAAAAGGCATCAATGGGTACAGTCGTGGCAAAATCCGCATTGATCGCACTTACAGTGATATCGCTTCTGTCATTTTTTCTATTTCCGTTTGGAATTATCTTTTTCGGGATCATGGTAGTGGCAGATATCTTTTTATTCCGGCAGTTAGATCTGGAATTTGAATATTTGTATGTCAACGGAGATCTTGATATCGACAAGATCATGGCAAAGCAGAAGAGAAAGAGAGTATTCCAGACAAATATCAGCGAACTGGAGGTGCTTGCCCCGACTGGCTCTGCAGAGCTCAATGCATTCCAAAATATAAAGGCACATAACTTCAGTACGATGGAACCGGATCATAAGACTTATACAATGGTTGTTGTGAAGAATGGACAGAAAGAGAAGATCATCTTTGAACCAAACCAGACGATCCTGGATGGGATGCGTATGCTGGCGCCGAGAAAGGTCATTCTCTGATCGAAAATGATATCGTTTGCAAAGAAAAACAATTTATGGCTTGACATTAGGCCAGGTTTTTTGTAATATAACAATACCTTATAAAACGACAGAAATTATTTATATTATTAATAAGATATACTTATAAATGATGTAAAGATGAAATGTTACTAAAAATGGGACAAACAAAAGAAAGAGAGGAAGCAAAATCATGGGAAAAATTATTGGAGAAGGTATTACATTTGATGACGTGCTGTTAGTGCCAGCTTATTCAGAAGTAATCCCGAATCAGGTTGATCTGTCTACGCAGCTGACGAAGAAAATCAAGTTGAATATACCGATGATGAGTGCCGGAATGGATACGGTTACAGAGCACCGCATGGCAATCGCTATGGCGCGCCAGGGTGGAATCGGAATTATCCATAAGAATATGTCGATCGAAGAACAGGCAGAAGAAGTCGACAAGGTAAAACGTTCTGAGAATGGAGTTATCACAGATCCATTTTATCTGTCACCGGAGCACACACTTGCAGATGCAAATGATCTGATGGCAAAATTCCGCATTTCCGGAGTTCCGATCACAGAAGGAAAGAAATTAGTAGGGATCATTACGAACCGTGATTTAAAATTCGAAGAAGACTTTACAAAGAAGATCAAAGAATCCATGACATCTGAAGGGCTGATCACAGCGCCGGAAGGAATCACACTGGAAGAGGCAAAACAGATCCTTGCAAAGGCGAGAAAAGAAAAGCTTCCGATCGTAGATAAAGATTTTAATCTGAAAGGTCTTATCACAATCAAAGACATTGAAAAGCAGATTAAATATCCACTCTCAGCAAAGGATGCGCAGGGACGCCTTCTCTGTGGTGCGGCAGTCGGAATCACAGCAAACTGCTTAGAGCGGGTGGATGCTCTTGTGAAAGCGAAAGTCGATGTGGTTGTGATGGACTCTGCACACGGACATTCTGCAAACGTGATCAGAACAGTCCGCATGGTAAAAGAGAAATATCCGGATCTGCAGGTGATCGCAGGAAATGTTGCGACTGGAGAAGCTACAAGAGCGCTGATCGAAGCGGGCGTTGATGCTGTAAAAGTCGGTATCGGACCTGGTTCTATCTGTACAACACGTATCGTTGCAGGTATCGGTGTTCCTCAGATCACAGCAGTGATGGATTGCTATGAAG
>JAPFCT010000240.1 GCA_026169575.1 Faecalimonas sp. | reverse complement strand
TTCCGGCAGATGCGGGATGCATTGTAGATAATGTAGAGACATTGATCGCGATCCATGAAGCGGTGATCGCGGGAAAACCGCTCTATGAGCGGGTGGTGACCGTTAGCGGAGATGCAGTCAGAGAGCCGGGAAATTTCCTTGCGCCTTGCGGAATGAGTCAGCAGGAGCTGATCGGAATGGCAGGTGGATTTGAGGGAACACCGGAGAAAGTGATCTCAGGAGGGCCGATGATGGGATTTGCGATGTTTTCCACAGAAGTGCCCGTGACAAAGACATCCTCTGCGATCCTCGCATTTTCAAAAGATGAGGTGAGAAAGCAGGAGCAAGGTGCGTGCATCAACTGCGGGCGCTGTGTGGATGCCTGCCCAAGCCGGATCGTTCCGTCCAGACTGGCAGATTTTGCCGAACGTCATGATGAAACGTCATTCCTGAAATGGGAAGGACTTGAGTGTGTGGAATGTGGTTCCTGCAGTTATGTCTGTCCGGCAAAGCGACATTTAAAGCAGGCGATCGGTTCTATGAGAAAAATTGCTCTGGCAAATAAGAAGAAATAGGGAGAGAGATATGAACGAGACATTTAATATATCATCTTCGCCGCATATACGCGCAAAGATCACGACGGGAAATATCATGTTCCTCGTCCTGGCCGCGTTAATGCCGACGACACTTTTTGGAATTTATAATTTTGGTATGCAGGCGCTTGGAATCGTACTGCTGACTGTTGCATCAGCAGTACTGACAGAATATATTTTTGAGCGCCTGATGGGAAAGAAGATCACGATCGCAGATGGAAGCGCTGCGGTGACAGGACTTCTGCTCGCATTGAACCTGCCGCCGACAGCGCCGTGGTGGATGTGCGTGCTTGGCGCTGTGTTTGCAATCCTGGTAGTAAAGCAGCTGTTTGGAGGGCTCGGACAGAATTTTATGAATCCGGCACTTGCAGCAAGATGCTTTCTGCTGATCTCTTTTACGGGAAGGATGACAACATTCGTCTATGACGGGGTGTCGGGTGCGACGCCGCTTGCACAGTTAAAAGCAGGAGAGACCGTGAACACGATGGAGATGCTGGTCGGAAACATTGCGGGAACGATCGGTGAGACGTCTGTGATCGCTATTATGGCCGGAGCGATTTTTCTTTTGTTTATGGGAGTGATCGATCTTCGGATCCCGGGTACATACCTTGTGACATTTATACTGATGATCGTACTGTTTGGCGGAAAAGGATTTGATCTGAACTACCTGACTGCACAGCTGTGCGGAGGTGGTCTGATGCTCGGGGCATGGTTTATGGCGACGGATTATGTGACAGCGCCGATCACAAAGCAGGGACAGATTTTATACGGTGTCTGTCTCGGAGTGCTGACAGGTCTGTTCCGTCTGCTTGGAAGATCCGCAGAAGGTGTATCCTATGCGATCATCATCAGCAACCTGCTTGTTCCGCTGATCGAGAAAGTAACCCGCCCGCGTCCGTTTGGGAAGGGAGGAGAGAGATAATGAATCAGAAAATCTTAAAGAATACATTGATCCTGACTGCGATCACATTGCTTTCCGGTCTGCTGCTCGGGTTCGTCTATGAGATCACAAAAGATCCGATCGCAGCCAGCAGGGAAAAACGCAAGCAGGAGGCATACCAGACGGTGCTGGAAGAAGCGGACAGTTTTGAAGCGTTTGAAGCATTTGAAGAAAAGGAAGCTGATGAAATACTGAAAAATGCAGGTATCAGCGGCTGTTATGTAAATGAGGCTGCGATCGCCCTTGACGGCGGACAAAACGTGATCGGAAGTGTTGTGACTGCCACATCCAAAGAAGGGTATGGCGGAGAGATCAAAGTTGCTGTGGGGATCACGGCAGATGGAACGGTCACTGGGATTGAATTATTGTCGATCAGTGAGACGGCCGGGCTTGGAATGAACGCGCAGGAGCCGGAATTTAAAGAACAGTTCCAGGATGTCAACACAGACCGCTTTGAAGTTGTCAAAGGAGACGGAGGAAAAGATGGAAAGATCGATGCGCTGAGCGGTGCGACGATCACGACAGATGCAGTGACAAATGCAGTCAATGCGGCTGTCTCTTATTATCATGGAGCGATGGAAGGAGGAAATGTCAATGAATAAGTGTACGGAACGGCTTTTTAACGGGCTTGTCAAAGAAAATCCTACTTTTGTTCTGATGCTTGGAATGTGTCCGACGCTTGCGGTGACAACTTCTGCTGTAAACGGACTGGGGATGGGACTGACAACGACAGTTGTCCTTGTCATGTCGAATATGCTGATCTCCATGCTGCGGAAGATCATTCCGGACAGCGCGCGTGTGCCGTCATTTATCGTGATCGTCGCATCGTTTGTGACGATGGTGCAGTTTTTGCTGGAAGGATTTATTCCGAGTCTGTATGATTCGCTCGGGCTTTATATTCCGCTGATCGTTGTAAACTGTATCATCCTCGGACGTGCGGAAAGTTATGCTTCCAAAAATCCGGTGCTTCCATCTATATTTGACGGACTGGGAATGGGACTTGGATTTACCGTGGGACTTACGGCGATCGGAATTGTCCGGGAAGTGATCGGAAGCGGAAAGATTTTTGGATGGAAGATTATGCCGGAAGCTTATGAGCCGGTAACGATCTTTGTGCTTGCCCCAGGAGCGTTTTTTGTACTTGCCTGCCTCGTGGCAATCCAGAATAAAGTTAAGGCGGCAAAGGCAAAAGGAGCACAGAAGCAGGTGCAGAGCGGCTGTGACGGAAGCTGTTCAGCCTGCGGCAGTGGAAGCTGCGGTAAGGCAGTTTTTCCGGTAGAGAAGCAGGAGGGTAAATAAATGAAAGAGTTATTATTGATCGCAGTAGGAGCTGCGCTTGTCAACAATGTAGTTCTCAGCCAGTTTTTAGGTCTCTGCCCGTTCCTTGGTGTTTCCAAAAAGGTAGAAACAGCAGCCGGTATGGGAGGGGCGGTCATATTTGTATTGACGATCTCCTCCTTTATCACAAGTCTGATCTATAAGTTCATTCTTGCAAACAAGGCGATTTTAGACGGAAGACTTGTTTATCTTCAGACGATCGTCTTTATCCTTGTGATCGCCGCGCTTGTACAGTTTGTTGAGATGCTGTTAAAGAAAATGATGCCGCCGCTTTACAATGCGCTCGGTGTGTATCTGCCGCTGATTACGACAAACTGCGCGGTGCTTGGAGTCGCATTGAAAAATGTGCAGAAAGATTATGGGATCCTGGCAAGTGTTGTCAATGGATTTGCGACAGCAGCCGGCTTTACGATCGCGATTGTGATCATGGCAGGGATCCGTGAGAAAACAGAACACAATGATGTGCCGGAATCTTTTAAAGGGATGCCGATCGTGCTTGTGACGGCAGGTCTGATGGCGATCGCATTTTTCGGATTTTCCGGACTGAATTTATAGACGGGAGGAAGAACGATGAGTATTACGGGAATTCTATTTGCTGCTCTTGTCGTGGGAGGAGTCGGTCTGTTCATCGGTGTATTCCTCGGAATTGCGGGACAGAAATTTGCGGTGGAAGTCGATGAAAGAGAAACAAAAGTATGTGATGCGCTTCCGGGAAACAACTGCGGGGGCTGTGGTTATGCGGGCTGTTCCGGTCTTGCGGCCGCAATCGTAAAGGGTGAGGCGGAGATTTCTGCCTGTCCGGTCGGAGGCGCTCCGGTGGCAGAGAAGATCGGCGAGATCATGGGAGTAGCAGCGGGCGAACAGAAGCGGATGACTGCTTTTGTGAAGTGTGCCGGGACTTGTGACAAGGCAAAACAAGATTACGACTACACCGGAATCGAGGATTGCGTGATGATGGCACAGATGCAGAATGGCGGACCAAAAGCCTGCAACTATGGATGCTGTGGATTTGGAACGTGTGTAAAGGCATGCCCGTTTGATGCGATCCATATTGTTGACGGAGTTGCTGTTGTGGATCAGGAAGCATGCAAGGCATGTGGAAAATGTATCAAAGCATGTCCGAAGAATCTGATCGAGCTTGTGCCGTACGAGGCAAAACATCTTGTGCGGTGCAGCTCCAGAGAAAAAGGAAAAGATGTGATGGCAGTGTGCAGCACCGGCTGTATCGGATGCAGGATGTGTCAGAAAGTCTGTCCGGCAGATGCGATCGTTGTGGAAAATAATCTTGCATGGATCGATCCGGAGAAATGTACAAACTGTGGAGCGTGCGCGGAAAAATGTCCGAAAAAGATCATTCTTTAAAGAAAGCTGTGCGCAGGGTGATTCTGCGGATCCAAAAAGATCTGCTTCATTACCGTGTGGCGCTTGCTGCCGTGGTCGTGTATCTGCTCTTTATGCGGTTTGTCTGCGGGGCAGGCTGTCCGCTTGTGTGGCTTACGGGTTTTCCATGTCCTGCATGTGGGCTGACGCGGGCTGCAAAGCTGGTGTTCTGCGCCCGGTTTACGGATGCGTATCAGATGCATCCGATGATCTATCCAATCCTGCTGTTTTTATTTCTTTTCTTTTTTTACCGTTATATTTTCGGGAAGGAGCTGCCATATGCGGTGTGGTGGGCAGTTTTGATCTTTGCCGGCTGCATCGGACTGTATGTTTACCGGATGGTAACACAATTTCCGGGGGATGTTCCGATGGGATATTATCGTGGGAATGTCATGCGTACGATATTGGATAAAATATACAGAAGATAGAAAAAGATGAAAAAATAATTGTGCAGAACGTAAAAGTATGTTAGAATCAAAAAATAGAAACTGTTCTTGAAACATCAGATCACGAGGCTGTACGAGAGTGAGTCTGGAATCTGACAGTAGAGACGCGAGGAGGATTTTAACATGGATGAAAAATTAAGCAACATGCCGGAGCAGGACCAGAATTCAGATACATCCGCAGGCAGTTCTTATCAGCAGACGACAAATTATGGATATTATGGCGGGGAAGGAGAGCAGGGGAATTTCGGTGAGAATAACGGAACTTTCCAGCAGAACTTTAACCAGAATTATAATATGAATTACAATCAGGGATATCAGCAGAATTATAACCAGAATTACAATATGAATCAGGGAAAGAAGCCGCTGGATGCGCCTCTGTCGATGGGGGAATGGCTGCTTATGATCCTGGCAGGTCTGATCCCGTGTGTCGGAATGGTATTATATTGCATCTGGGCATTTAGCGCCAACACGAATATCAACCGTAAAAATTATAGCCGTGCGATGCTGATCGTGATGGCAGTTGTGATCGTACTTTACACATTATTCTTTGTTGTATTTGGAATCGCAATGTCAAATGCACTTTATTATTAAAAAGCTGCCTGCGGTGCAGGGCATATTTAAATGTCCTGATACAGTTGCACAGATGTGCACGGCAGAATCAGGTCAGATAAAAAGAGTCTCTCAGACACATAAGATTTCTTCGGGAAACAGTGTCTGGGAGATTTTTTGTTGTTTGTGAAAAATGAAGCTGCCCCGGTTCTGCGAAAGTATAGATATTAGCCACAGATATGAAATCGAACATGTGGTTGCATACACGTTTTGATTGTGTTAGAATAAATAGTACTGAAATGAACCTACAGAAAAATTCGGAAAAGGATCGTGATGGAATGAAAAAGAATGACTGGATTTTGGCGGGGACTATTCTGGTCGCTGCATTTTTCTTTTTGGCAGGGAATTTTTTTCTGGCAGGAAAGAATAAGGAGGCAGAAGCCTATTTAAGGATAAAGATAGACGGGGAAGTTTTCCGGGAAATCAGTCTGAAGGAAGACAGGGAAATCTCTGTCGGAGAACACAATCGCGTCAGAATCGAGGATGGAGAAGTCAGGATGGTATGGGCAGACTGTCCGGATCAGATCTGTACCGGTCATCCGAAGATTTCAAAAAACCGTGAGAGTATTATCTGTCTCCCGAATAAAGTGATTTTGGAGATTGTAGATAAATCAGATAAAGGAAGTAAAGAAAATGATGCAGTTGCAGGATAAAAGGGAAAAGAAGGACCGGGGAAGAAGTTCTGCATATTTCGGGATGCTTCTTGCACTGTCTCTGATTTTCAGTTATCTGGAGACACTGATCCCGATTTCTTTTGGGATTCCCGGAATCAAACTTGGTCTGGCAAATGTGGTGACAGTGATTGTTCTTTATTACTGGGGTGTCCGGGAGGCGTTGGTGCTTGCGGTTCTCCGAAATGTCTTGTCGGGATTTCTGTTTGGAAATCTGTTTGCTATTTTTTATAGCATTGCGGGAAGTCTTGCGAGTGTTTTTGTCATGAATCTTTTAAAAAAGAGAAAAAGCTTCAGTGTGACGGGGGTAAGTATTGCAGGCGGAGTCTTCCATAACATCGGTCAGCTGATCGTGGCGATGCTTGTGGTAGAAAGTTTTAGTATTTCTTACTATGTTCCGGTGCTGCTGATCGCGGGGGTGCTTACCGGGGCGCTCATCGGAGTGATCACACAGAATTTACAGAGATATTTAAAGAAAGGACGGATAAGATGATTTCATATATCAAAGGAGAACTGGCATCAGTTGGAGAGGATCAGATCATTGTGGAAGTGCATGGGATCGGATATGGGATTTTTATGCCGGGGCAGGCGATGACGATGCTTCCTCCGGTTGGAAATGAAGTAAAGATCCATACTTATCTGAATGTGCGGGAAGATGCGATGCAGCTGTTCGGATTTTTGACCAAGGACGATCTGAAAGTGTTCCGTCTTCTGATCGGGGTCAATGGGATCGGACCAAAAGGAGGTCTGAATATTTTGTCAAAGATGACGCCCGATGATCTCAGATTCGCAGTACTTGCAGGAGATGTCAAGGCAATCTCTGCTGCGCCGGGGATCGGAAAGAAGACGGCGGAGAAGCTGATCATAGAATTGAAAGATAAGCTGAGCATCGATGATGTGCTCACGAAAGAAGACGAGGAAGTGTCTGTTCCTCAGGGAGGATCCGATATCCAGTCAGAAGCGGTGCAGGCGCTTGTGGCGCTTGGCTATGGAAGTGCAGAGAGCTTAAAGGCGGTCAAGAAAGTGACTGTGACAGCCTCTATGACAGTGGAGGAACTTCTGAAACAGTCATTAAAATTTATGTTATTTTAATAAAGGGCAGGGACAGAGATGGCAAAGAGAATTATCACAACGGAGAATCTGGAAGAAGATGTAAAGATTGAGAGTCATTTAAGGCCGACATTGCTCAAGGACTATATCGGGCAGGAGAAGGCGAAGGAGACGCTGAAGATTTATATCGAGGCTGCAAAGGCGAGAGGCGAGTCTTTGGATCATGTATTGTTTTACGGACCTCCGGGACTTGGAAAGACGACGCTTGCAGGGATCATCGCAAATGAGATGGAAGTCAATGTAAAGATCACCTCGGGACCGGCAATTGAAAAGCCGGGAGAAATGGCGGCGATCTTAAATAATCTTCAGGAGGGAGACGTACTGTTTGTCGATGAGATCCATCGTTTGAACAGGCAGGTGGAGGAAGTGCTCTATCCGGCGATGGAAGATTATGTGATCGATATCATGATCGGAAAAGGAGCCGGGGCACGCTCCATCCGTCTGGATCTTCCACACTTTACACTGGTTGGCGCGACAACCCGGGCAGGGATGCTGACGGCTCCGCTCAGAGACCGGTTTGGCGTCGTGCAGCGTCTGGAATTTTATACGGAGGAAGAACTGCAGACGATCATCATGCGGTCTGCGGCTGTACTCGGTGTGGAGATTGACACAAGAGGTGCACTCGAGCTTGCAAAGCGCTCACGGGGGACACCGCGCCTTGCAAACCGTCTGCTGAAGAGAGTCAGAGATTTTGCACAGGTCAAATATGACGGGCGCATTACTGAGGAAGTGGCAAATTATGCGCTGGATCTTCTGGATGTGGATCGATATGGGCTTGACCATGTGGACCGGAATCTCCTTCTGGCGATGATCGAGAAGTTTCAGGGAGGTCCGGTCGGACTGGAAACACTGGCGGCATCGATCGGGGAAGATTCCGGCACGATCGAGGATGTCTGTGAGCCCTACCTCTTGAAAAATGGATTTATCCAGCGGACACCGCGGGGGAGAGTCGTCACAGAAAAGGCCTACGGGCATTTGGGAATTTCCTATAAAAATCAGTAAAAATGGTTGTTTTTCTGGAAATATGGTTTATAATGGAGAAGAAGATTGTAAAGCGTAAGGAGGTTTTCCATGGCTTCGGGAAAGAATTATACAGAAGTTTTGATAGGTGGAAAAGTATTCACGCTCGGCGGATTCGAGAGTGAAGAGTATCTTCAGAAAGTATCCACTTATTTAAATCATAAAATCGCAGAATGTACAAGCAGTGAGAATTACCGTAGACAGAGCGCAGAGCTGAGAAGCATCCTGCTGTCTTTGAATATTGCGGATGATTACTTTAAGGCAAAGCAGCTTGGCAATACATTTGAAGAAGACATTGAGAAGAAGAACAAAGAGATGTACGATCTGAAGCATGAGCTGATCACAGAGCAGATCAAGCTTGAGAATCTGCAGAAAGTGATGGAAGATCTGAAAGAAGAGAACAGAGCCTTGCAGATGAAGATCGTCAAACTGGAAACTGAAATGAACACAAGAAACAAATAGGCTGTCAGACGACAGCCTTTTTTAAAGGGTAGAAAGATGAAAAAAATAGAAATACTGGCGCCGGCAGGATCTTATGAGAGTCTGGAAGCTGCTGTTTTGGCAGGTGCGGATGCGGTCTATGTCGGAGGAAATAAATTTGGTGCGCGGGCATTTGCCAACAATTTTTCAGAGGAGCAGATGCTTGAGGCAATTGATTTTGTGCATCTGCACGACCGGAAAATCTATATGACCGTGAACACGCTCCTGAAGGAGAAAGAGATCGAAAAAGAATTATATCAATATATTGAGCCGTATTACAAGCAAGGACTGGATGCGGTGATCGTGCAGGATCTGGGGGTGCTGTCATTTCTGCGCAGGAATTTTCCGGATCTTCCGCTTCATGCAAGTACACAGATGACAGTCACAAATGTACTTGGAGCAAAATTTCTTGAGGAACAGGGCGTTGAGCGTGTTGTTACCTCCAGGGAACTGCAGATTGAAGAGGTCAGAAAGATCGCAGAAGAGACCAGTCTGGAAATTGAAAGTTTTGTACATGGGGCGCTTTGCTACTGTTATTCCGGGCAGTGTCTGTACAGCAGTATGATCGGAGGGAGGAGCGGGAACCGGGGGCAGTGTGCACAGCCTTGCCGCCTTCCGTACAAGGTCGGAAAAAACGGGAAAGAATCTTATGTTTTAAGCTTAAAAGATATCTGTACACTGGACTATATTCCAGAGCTTTGTGAAGCAGGGATCTATTCTTTTAAAATTGAAGGGAGGATGAAAAAGCCGGAATATGTGGCGGCAGTGACTGCTATGTACCAGAAATACTCAGATCTCTATCTGGCGCAGGGAAGAGAAGGGTTTTCTGTATCCCGGGAGGATAAAGAGATCCTGATGGATATCTATAACCGGGGAGGGTTCCACGGAGGATATTATCATACGAGGAATGGCAGAGAGATGATTTCTCTGTCCAGACCAAACCATGCGGGTGTGGAGGCTGTAAAAGTTCTGAAACAACAGGGAAAGCAGGTGACTGCAAGGGCGCTGCGTCCTCTGGAGAAAGGGGATGTACTGGAGATGCCGGACAAAAAGGAGACATATACTGTCGGACAGAGCGTTGCCGAAGGGCAGAAGCTGTCTTTTGTGACACACCAGCGTCAGAAGATCAGTGATGGGATGTCTCTATACCGCACGCGGAATGAAAAACTGCTCTCACAGATAAAAAACGACATTTTTCGAGAAAAAGTGCAGGAAAAAATTAAGGGGAATTTAATTCTTTCTCCGGAAAAATCTGCTATACTACAGTTACAGTGGAAACATATTTCCGTGGAAGTAGATGGAGCTGTGGCAGAAATCCCACAGAATTCACCTCTGGATGTATCGCGGATTGAAAAACAGATGAAGAAGACTGGAAATACACCATTTCAGTTTGGACAATTCCATGTGCAGATGACAGAGGATGTGTTTCTTCCGATGCAGCAGCTAAACGAGCTGAGAAGAAAAGGACTGGATGCACTGGAAGAGAAGATCGTGACACAGTATCGAAGGACTGTTTCCGGGGATCCGGGAGAGAATCCGAATGCAGGGAATGCACTGCCGTCATCTGACGTTAAGAAAGATCCAAAACTGCACGGGAGGTCAGAAGATTTTGTCTTTTATGCGTATGCAGAGCAGGCATGCCAGCTGCATGCGATCGCGGAGGAATCCTGGATCCGCCGGGTCTATATCGACTGCAATCTGTTTCCAGATATTTTAAAACATCCGGAGATCCATCAGGTCACAGAACTTCTGCATCGAAGTGGAAAAGAAGTCTTTCTTGCAATGCCGCATATTTTCAGAGAGCGTACAAGAAAGCATTATGAGCGGGAATATGAACTGCTTTTACCGTTATTTGACGGGGTGCTTGTCAGAAATATGGAGTCGGTGCAGTTTTTGCGGGAACATGCCTATCCAAAGACGATCGTGGCAGACCACCATATCTACCAGTTTAATCATTACGCAAAGGAATTCTGGAAGCAGTATGTGTCGGAGCTTTCTGCACCGCTGGAACTGAACTGGCATGAACTTCTGGATACGGGCTGCGGGGATATGGAACTTTTTGTCTACGGTTATCTGCCGATGATGGTCTCTGCCCAGTGCGTGCAGAAGACGACTGACGGCTGTGTGCACCAGACCGGATTTCTGACGATGAAGGATCGTTGTCAGAAATCATTTCAGGTAAAAAACTGCTGTGATGAGTGTTATAATATCATTTATAATACAGCGCCGGCTGTCCTCATAGATCAGAAGCAGGAGCTGGAAAGACTGGCGCCGTCTGCATTTCGTATGGCATTTACGCTGGAAGATGAAAGGCAGACAAGGCAGATCCTGAAGTTGTATCAGGATGTGTTTATCAAAGGCAGGGAAGCCGGGACACTTTCATTTGAATTTACAAGAGGACATTTTAAAAGAGGAATAAAGTAGGTGAAGTATTGGTAAATATTATAGTTGAATTTTCAAAATATCTGCTGATCATTTTGATGACGGTATATACCTATTCGTGTTTTTCGGTATTCCGCTATGAATACGAGGAGGACAGACAGCAGATCCTGCTGAGGCAGAATAAGCTGATGTTCTCCATTCAGTTTATTGCATATGGGGTCATGTATCTGAAGACGGGGAAACCGGAGGTCATTTTTTTCTATGTGGCACAGGTGATCCTGTTTCTTGCAGTCATTGCTCTTTATACGATCATTTATCCAAATGTATCAAGAGTTGTGATCAATAACATGTGCATGCTTTTGTCGATCGGCTTTATTATGATCCTGCGTCTGGATACAGAGAAAGCGATCAAGCAGTTTATTTTTGTCGGAATATCCATGGTGCTAAGTCTGATCGTTCCGGTTGTGATCCGGAAGATGAAATCGCTGGCGGACTGGACTTATGTCTATGCAGGAGTTGGGCTTGCCGCACTTGCACTTGTTGCAGTGTTCGCGGTGACATCCGGAGGCGCCAAACTCGGCTTTTCCATTGCGGGGATCAGCATCCAGCCGTCAGAGTTTGTGAAAATTTCATTTGTGTTTTTTGTGGCGGCAAGTCTGAAAAAATCGACAGATTTTAAAAATGTCGTGATCACGACTGCAATCGCGGCCGCGCATGTGCTGATCCTTGTGGCATCTACCGATCTGGGCGCGGCGCTGATCTTGTTTGTCGTGTATCTGATCATGCTCTATGTGGCGACCAAGCAGCCGTTGTATCTGTTTGGCGGAATGCTGGCGGGAAGCGGGGCGGCAGTGATCGCCTATCAGATGTTCCGCCACATCAAAGTTCGTGTATCTGTGTGGAGGGATCCGTTTGCAACGTACGAGACCGGAGGGTTTCAGGTGGCACAGTCATTGTTTGCGATCGGAACCGGAGGATGGCTTGGGATGGGACTTTGCCAGGGCTCGCCGGAGAGTATCCCGGTAGCGGCGGAAGATTTTATCTTCTCTGCGATCGTGGAGGAACTGGGGCTGATCTTCGGATTATGTCTGATCCTTGTATGTGTAAGCTGCTATATCATGTTCTTAAATATTGCGATGCAGCTTAGAAACAGATTTTACAAGCTTGTCGCACTGGGACTTGGAACCTGCTATATTTTTCAGGTATTTCTGACGATCGGCGGTGTGACAAAGTTCATCCCTTCTACGGGGGTGACTCTTCCGCTTGTCAGCTACGGCGGAAGTTCTGTGCTAAGTACGCTGATCATGTTTGCGATCATTCAGGGACTGTATATTTTAAGAGAAGATGAGGAAGAGATCATTGAGAGAAAGAAAGCAAGACAATTACGAGATGAGAGAAGACGGGAATCGTTCCAGAAAGAGACAAGAAAAAGAAAGACGAAAAAAGAAGAAGGCTACAAACAAAGAGTTCGCTAGAGTGACTTATTTATTTGTGACACTGTTTCTTGTTCTGATGGGATATATCGTATATTTTAATGTGGCAGAGAGTGAAAAGATTATTAACAGTCCATATAATACAAGACAAGATACATTCTCCGACCGTGTTGTGCGGGGATCGATCCTTGACAGGAACGGAGAAGTACTGGCAAAGACAGAAGTGGCAGAAGACGGAAGTGAAGTGCGTACTTATCCGTATGGAGAGATTTTTGCCCATGTCGTTGGCTATGATGTCAATGGGAAGAGTGGACTGGAGTCTGCCGAAAACTTTGATCTTCTGACGTCCAATGCATTTTTTGTGGAGCGGATCATCAGAGAATTTAAAGCGGAAAAAAATATAGGAGACAGTGTTGTCACAACACTGGATACAAAGCTTCAGACAGCCGCATACAATGCGCTCGGAGAGGAAAGAGGCGCAGTAGTTGTCATGGAGGCAGATACCGGCAAAATACTGGCGATGGTCTCCAAACCGTCTTTTGATCCCAACAGTGTGGAAGAAAACTGGGATTATCTAAATGCGGATGCAGGACAGAGCCCGTTGTTAAACCGCGCCACCCAGGGAGCCTATGCGCCGGGATCGATCTTTAAGATCGTGACTGCACTGGAATATATCAGAGAACAGCCGGCTTACAGCACATATACCTATGACTGCTACGGAGAAATTACTTATGACGGTACGACAATCCCGTGTTTTGACCATATTGCACATGGATTTCAGGATCTGAACGCATCCTTTGCAAATTCGTGTAATTCCTCTTTCGCGAATATCGGACTGAGCCTGGACCGGGCGTCTTATGCAAAGACTTGTAAGCAGCTTTTGTTTAACAGCAGACTGCCTTCCGTATTAGATTATCGGAAAAGTGATTTTTCTTTAAATGAGCTGTCGACGAACGCGGAAGTGATGATGACCGCAATGGGGCAGGGAGATACGCAGGTCAGCCCTTACCATATGGCGCTGATCACTTCGGCAGTGGCAAATGGCGGAAAACTGATGAAGCCATATCTTGTCAGCGAGGTGACAAATTATACCGGAACTCCGGTTAAGAAGAATAAGCCGGCGGTCTATAAGGAACTGATGACAGCGGAGGAAGCGTCGGTTCTGACACAGTATATGACATCTGTTGTCACGCAGGGAACCGGGATGGAACTCTCGGGAGAAAGTTACAGTGTGGCAGGAAAGACCGGAACTGCAGAGTATGGTTCAGATGGGCAGAGTCATTCCTGGTTTGTCGGATTCACAAATGTAGAAGATCCGGAGATCGTCGTTAGTGTGATCGTCGAGGGAAATGAGATGCAGACCGGAGGAAGAGCGATTCCGGTTGCAAAAGCAGTCATGAATGCTTATTATTATGAATAAGGACAGCATATTTGGGGAAAAGATGAGAAGAGATAAAGAAGGCAGACGGATGAATATTTATAAAAATTTATATGTCGGGGATTCTCTGAAAGGAAAAGAGAAGACAGTCCTGCGGAATATCAAACGGAAAAGGCCACAGCTTCAGGCATATGTGATCGTGCTTTCCCGGAAGGAGGGAGAGCAGCTTGAGATCTACCACACGGCAATGCTGCTTCAGCCACTTTATTTCAGAGAAGATCCATGGATCATCGGGATTGCGGCAAACGAGCCGGAAACGTATGCGCTTGTAGAAGAGATCGCCGGGGAAGTGTATGAGGCGACAAAGACACTTGAGATAAAAAAATATATTCAGGAAAGGATCTGATGGAGAAAGCTATGCTGCATATATTGTTGCTGATTTTAAAGTGGATAGGGATTCTTTTGCTGGCGATCCTGCTGCTTGCCCTGCTTGTGATAGGTCTGGCTTTATTTGTTCCGATCCGGTATAAGGCAGATCTATCCTGCCAGAACAGTGTAGAAACACTGGAAGCAAATTTGGAGATTTCCTGGATGTGGAGATTGTTTTTTCTGATGGTCAGCTGGAAAGAGGGAAAAGCTAACCTGAAGATGAGGATAGTCTGGAAGGACTTTTTTTCGGGAGAAAGAAAAGCCGACGATGCAAATCCAGAAGAGAGCGATGAAGAGGAGCAGAAAGAGGAACATCCGAATGCTGAAATGTGTCGTACAGAGGGAGTGATCCGGGAGCAGGAAACGCAGGAAACGGGCAGAAAATTGGAAGAAAAAAGAAAAGTTTCTTCGTTCGGGAAGTACCCAAGTTCCAAAAAGCGGAAAAAATCTCTGTGGCAGCGGATGCAGGCGAAGGTTCTTGCATGGATCGATGGCTTTAGAGCATTTTGGGAGAAGCTGCTGG
>JAPFCT010000157.1 GCA_026169575.1 Faecalimonas sp. | reverse complement strand
GGGAGAAAGAGAGCAAAAAATATTATACAACACAGGAATTCGTGGAATATCTGCTCAATGGAAATCAGGTATTGTACGAAGAGATCCAGGGGGCGAATGTGAAGGATCTGTATCCGCCGGAAAATTCATTTTTGGAAGTGCGGCCGTATCTTCAGTATGAAGTGTTAAATAAAAGTGGAAAGACGCTTGCAAAGAATGGGGAGTCTCTGGAAAAACTCCTGGAGAAAAATGACAAGAAAGCATATGACTGGATCGTGAAGATCGAATATGACAGTCTTGGAAATGCCGAAGTGACAGAGTGTCATGGCACATATGCCCAGCAAATGAAGGTCCGTCTGACAAAGGCAATGTACGTGGAGGAATACGATACGGCAGGAGAAAACATCGAAACACCGGAAGAGATGGGAACACCTGCCGGCTGTACCTTTTTGTATGGGATGACAAAAACGCAGGCAAAGGCATATCAGGAGTATGCCGGAAATAATTTTTATGGATTTTATTATGTCAATGGAATGGCAGATATGAGCTGGATGATGGCTCTGACCGTGATCGGCGCTGCAATCCTTCTTCCGTTTGTCAAAGTGCTTCATACCGGAAAAGAAAAATATTTCCAGATGCCGGTGGAGGTCATTGGAATTGCTGCGATTGGTGTGCTGATGTTGTGGGAAGTAGTGAAAATGCTGACGATCAATACGATCAGCAGAGATGTGCAGGGTGAACTGATGCAGTTTGGAGTAAGCGCCGGGAATGCAGAAAGCATTGCGATGGCATGGAATCTGATCGTCTGGATCTTCTGTTTCGGGCTGGTCTACTGGGTGGCAGCAAGTGCCAGGAGTCTGTTTGGAATGCACTGGAAAGAGATCTTAAATGAGAGGGTTCTTCTGCTTCCGTTTTTCAGAAAACATCGCAGCAAACTGGAAAAAGGGTACTCTTTTCTGAGAGAAAAAGGCAGAAAGGCAGCAGGAAAGATCGGAAAGTTTTTCCAGATAGATTTAAAAGAGCAGTCAAACAAAGTGATTTTCCGGTTTGTAACGGTACAGTTTGTGCTCATGTCCCTGCTCTGCATGGGATGGTTTTTCGGAATAGCAGGAGTATTGATCTATTCTGTCATTCTGTTTCGGATCCTTTATAAAAGATACGCAAAGATCAGGCAGGATTACCAGAAGATGCTTCAGGCAACCGAGCGGATCGCGGCAGGCAACCTGGATATTTCCATGGAGCAGGATTTTGGGATTTTTGAACCGGTCAGACAACAGCTGCTTCAGATCCAGAGTGGTTTTAAATCTGCAGTGGAAGAAGAAGTGAAGAGTCAGAGGATGAAGACCGAGCTGATTACGAATGTTTCCCATGATCTGAAGACACCGCTGACAGCGATCATCACTTACGTCAATCTGCTGAAAGAAGAAGGCATCACAGAAGAAGAGCGGGAAAATTATATCGATGTGCTGGAACGAAAGTCCATGCGGCTCAAAGTGCTGATCGAGGATCTGTTTGAAGTCAGCAAGGCGACAAGTAAAAATGTGAAACTGGAGCTGGCAAATGTGGATATCATTTCACTGTTAAAGCAGGTGCGGTCAGAACTTGGCGGACAGATTGAGAAATCCGGACTGGATTTTAGGTGGAAGCTTCCTGAGGAAAAAGTATATCTGACTTTGGATGGACAGAAGACGTACCGGGTATTTGAAAATCTGCTTGTCAATATTTTAAAATACGCACTGCAGGGAACGAGAGTGTACATCGATGTGGAAGATGTAGATGACATTGTTACCGTTACGATGAAAAACATTTCCAGAGGCGAGCTGAACTTTGATCCGGGTGAGATCACAGAGCGGTTTGTACGCGGGGATGTGTCAAGAAATACCGAAGGCTCCGGGCTTGGACTCGCGATCGTCAAAAGCTTTGTGGAACTTCAGAGAGGAAAGCTTTCGATCGAAGTCAACGGAGATCTGTTTGTTGCGCGTATCCAGTGGAACCGAAAGGATATGGAATCTGTCGTTTAGAGGACAATTCTGGCAGG
>JAPFCT010000253.1 GCA_026169575.1 Faecalimonas sp. | reverse complement strand
TATCTGAGAATGGTGTCCCGATGTTCCGTATGTGGCTTGCAGGCGGTATGGGACAAGGCGCAGCGGTGGCTATTCCGTATCCATCGCTTGTCCGTCCGCAGGAGGTGCTGTATTATGTTGAGGCGATGATCCAGCTGTTTATCGCAGAAGGAGACTATGAGAACAAAGCAAAGGCGCGTACGAGATTCATCCCGAGACGGATGGGAACAGAGGCATTCCTGGAGTGCTTTGACAAACATTTGCAGGAAGTGAAGAAGACGCATCAGTTTGAGGAGATCGAACCGGTGCTGTCAGAAGGCAGCTCTTCCTGCGAGGATCTGAACGGTACCTGCATTGCACAGCGCCAGGAAGGACTCTACACGGTGATCCTGCATCCGGTGTGCGGTCAGCTTGCGGCGGAAGACCTGGAAAAGATTACGGCATTTGTGGAGCAGATCGAGGAGGCTCAGGTCAGACTGAGTATGGAAGAGGAGATGTATGTCCGCAACCTCACAAGCGGGCAGGCGAAGGAACTTCAGAACATGATGGCGCATATGATGCAGACGCCGGTTGCGCGCACACTCAGCTGTGTTGGCACACCGTCCTGCCAGATGGGGATTTTGCAGAGCCAGAAGCTTTGCAGAGAGATTCTTGCGGCGGTAGAAAAAGCAGGATTGTGCGACAGCAGACTTCCGATGATCCAGATCAGCGGATGTCCGAACAGCTGTGCAAGACATCAGGTGGCAGAGATTGGATTTGCAGGAAGAAAGGTAAAAGTAGAAGATCAGTTGGAAGATGCATTCCAGCTTTTTGTAGGAGGTTCTGTTTCCGGAGCAGACACACATATGGGAGAGCTTCAGGGAGTCATGCCTGCGCGTGTGATCCCGCAGTATATTGTTGAGCTGGGAGTGCTTCTGGAGCAGGAAGAGAAGAGTGTGGCAGAGATTGCAGGATGCAGTTGTTTTAAAGAACTGACAGAGAGATTCTTAGTTTCATAAAAGAGAACGGAAGGACAGAGCGTATTTGAAAGCGGGCGGAAGCATTGGCAGGAATGCAGAAGTTTCTGTGGAGAAAGATTTCAGATGCGCTCTGGTTCTTTTTGTCCTGATCTGTGAATAGATTAAGACAAAGACAAGTTGAGGGGACAGTGTGAGAACGTGAGACAGCAGATCTGTTATGTATATGAATATAAAGAATCAGCGCTGGTGAGAAATGTCGGATTTGTGAGAGTGGAGGAGAGAAAGGCAGGAGCGCTTTTCAAGATTTGTGTGAAAGGGATTCTGACGCAGGAGAAGGAGCAGATGGAAATCTGTGGGTTTCGCATGCGGCATCGTTTCTGTGAGACGGTAACTTTGGGGACCGCCTGTGTGATGCGTGGGACATTGATGTGCGATGCAGAAACTGTGGAGAGGCTGGATGCCATGGACGGGATTCTGATCCAGAGCGGGGGGAAAGTGCACTTTGCGGCTGTGTGGAACAAGGTGTCCGTAAATTTTACCGAATGCGTCAGAAGAGAAGATTTACAAGAAGCAGAAAGAAAAGATACAGTGTCTGAGAATGCCGAACAGGCAGGGATGATGCAGGATATTGATGGGGAAAATACAAGGGCAGATGTCGATAAACGGGACGGGATACAGCAGATGGAGGAAGCGTCTGTACTGGAGCAGGAGGTTCCCGAAATGCGGCAGGGGGATGTGAAGCAGGAAGTAGAAGGCGGGAAGGAAAGCAAGGAGGCTGTGGCCGGACTGCGCTGCAGAAAGATCAGCAGAACCGATCTGGGAGAACTTGCCTGCAGGGAGTGGAAACTTGCAAATAACAGTTTTTTGCTGCATGGCTACTATAATTATCATCACCTGCTTTTGATCGAAAAGGGCGACCGCTGTGTACTGGGCGTTCCGGGGATCTATCACCGGAGAGAGCGTCAGGCGGCAGAATGTTTCGGATTTACAGAATTTCGGGAGGCAGGGAAGCTTCCAGTGAGACTTTCTGCGAAGGAACGAAATGATTATGAGAGATTCGGATACTGGTGCAGGGCGGTAGAGAAGGGAACGGAAAAAAACGTATAGAGGAGAAATTAGAGAAGAGGATAGAGGAAACGTGAAGATGAATCAAGACGAGAAGTATATGAAAGAGGCGATCCGGCAGGCGAAGAAAGCGTATGCGATCAGGGAAGTACCGATCGGCTGTGTGATCGTTTATCAGGATAAAATTATTGCAAGAGGCTATAACCGCAGGACGATCGACAAAAACACACTTGCCCATGCAGAACTGATCGCAATCCGGAAAGCAAGTAAGAAGATGGATGACTGGAGGCTTGAGGACTGTACGATGTATGTCACGCTGGAACCGTGCCAGATGTGTTCGGGGGCAATCGTGCAGTCGCGCATGAAAAAGGTCGTGGTCGGATGTATGAATCCAAAAGCGGGGTGCGCGGGATCAATCTTTAATCTGCTCCAGGTGCCTCAGTTTAATCATCAGGTAGAACTGGAAACCGGGGTGCTGGAGGAAGAGTGCAGCCAGCTGATGAAATCGTTCTTCCGGGAGCTGAGAGAAGAGAAGGCGAGAAAGAAAGCGGAGGAAAACTCAGGGGAATAAGAGGATCTGTTGTGGAAAAGAGCGCAAAAAAACAGAAGGCATGTGGATAACTCCGCTGTCTTCTGTTTTTTGCACTCTGGATTTATAATGCGAGAGAGCCCATTGGATCCCAAGGTTCGAGGAGGATCGGCTCAGATTCGTATTCTTTTATAAATTGTTCCGGAAGATATTTCTTGTTGACAACAACCTGGTACATGTATTCATCGAACCATGCGTCGCTCATCACATAATATCCTTTTTGTCCGGATTTGTCTCCCCAGCTGTTTTCCACACGCCAGCGGTCCGGTTTTCCATTTTCGTCGAGGTTGACACCCATAAATGTCATCGCATGTGTCATGAGACTTTCGTGGTAGTCCAGACGCTCTGCCTTTGTCAGTCCATAAGTTGTTCCGAGGAGCGCTTCTGTCTGATAGAGATCAAGATCCATGACACCGTTCTCGCCGCAGGAATATTTTCCGACGTCACAGCCGAACCATACCGGGGAACCGTCCTGCATCTGCGCGATCGCAGCTTTCTTCAGTTCTTCGATCTCTAGATTCAGGTAACGCACCGGGCGCCCTTCTTTTACATTTCCGAGATATTTGACACTGTAACTGCGATGGAATGGTTTGTCACTTGTTGGAGCATTGATCAGGCTGATGTAATCATCCAGGTTGAGACCAATATATTTCTCATAGAATTCCAGCGGAGTGATCTTTACATCGCGGTGGAAGTTTTTATCTTTGTCGCGCACTTCAAAATCAAATGTCTTCGGAGGTTCGCCAAGACAGATGCAGAGGATCCGGTAGATCTCATTCATCATTGCAGTCTTCTGGTCACGAAGTTCATCGACACCAGCTCCATTCTGGTGTGCCTTGCGGAGTGTGCAGGCAGATTCACGGAGTTTCTTTGTCAGATACGCCGTCATCTCGTGGGTAGCAGAAGAGCAGGCTGTCTCTGGCATGGCGTCTTTTGGAACGAGCCCATATTTGCGGATAATGCTGCAGAGCATATCCCACTGTCCGCCGTCTCCAAGAGGATCTGTCAGGAGATGGGAGACCAGTCTTCCGTTTACTGGTTCTTCAAGTGTGTCGAGGATGTTTTCTAAGAAATAATTGGCTTTCTCCAGCTTGTCATAGAATAAGGTATAATTTTGTGACAGCTCAAATGTTTCCAGGTTCAGCTTTTTCATGACCTCAAACCGGAATGTATTTAATGCTGCGAACATCCAGCAGCGTCCGCTCTGCTTTTGATTTGTGATCTCGCCCTGCTCAAGGAAGACGGAAAATTCATGTCTTGTAGTGCGGGCAGCCTCACTGTTTCTGGAGGATTTTAAAAGTCCGTTGACAGTGACTGTATTTTTTGCAACGGTGTGAAGTGTGTCTGCATGGAAATCCTTCTGAAAGGATTCCAGCGTTTCTTTTGTAAGTGATTCCTTCATTTGTTTAACCTTCTTTCTGCACATTCGTTCTGTTAAAGATTTCGTCTATCTGTATTTTAGCACTGCAGAAATTTGGTGTAAATGAGAAAATAACAGAATTTGTCTAAAATCCCATACAGCTGTCCGGGGAATTTCAGGCAGCGGACCGGCATACAAAAAAACGGTGAAGACCAATAAGATCCTCACCGTGCGTAAGTTCGTGATTTTTACGTGCGTTACACTTCGAACTTACCTCCCAAACGTTACCTCGGTAGTTAACTCAGCCCAGGCACCCTTACGGCACCCGGAGGTCTCTGCTTAGTGCTGCTTCGTTCCCGACCTGACACGGTTCACAGAGTTCCGTCGCGTAAGACCCAAGCCTCAACGCCACTTTCCGAGGGCAGCTTCACAAGCATAAGCCCTCCGTGTAACATCACCCCCACTATAGCGGATTGTGGGTTCAAGGTACCGCTAACACCCCGGCTGCACGAGTCTATATTTTAACGTGTATATGCGAAAATGTCAACTGGGAATTGCGAAAAAGTACAATATATAGTAAAATAAAACAATATTTCAGGCGCAGACTTGCCGGCAGGTGTGGCCCGCGCAGAAAAGAGGCGTATATGAATATTGTATTAACAGCGATCAATGCAAAGTATATCCATTCTAATCTGGCTGTGTATAGTCTCCGGGCATATGTGCCAGAATACGGGGAGCAGATACAGATTGCAGAGTATACGATCAATCAGCAGGTCGATGATATTTTGATGGATCTGTATCGGAAGAAGCCGGATATCTTATGTTTTTCCTGCTATATCTGGAATCTGGACTATGTGGAGCAGCTCGTGCGGGAGGTAAAAAAAATCCTTCCGGAAGTTCTGGTCTGGGTCGGAGGGCCGGAGGTGTCCTATGACAGCCGGGCGGTACTTCAGAGACTTCCGGAGGTTATGGGAGTTATGAAGGGGGAGGGCGAAGAGACCTTCCGGGAGCTGGTTCATTTCTATATGGAAGGCGGCAGCCTGCAGGAGATCGATGGCATCACATACCGCAGAACAGACGGGGAGATTTTGGAGAATCCGTGGCGTCCGGTGATGGATCTGAGCAAAGTTCCGTTTGTCTATCATGATATGAAAGATTTTCAGAACAAGATCATCTATTATGAGACGAGCAGAGGCTGTCCGTTTTCCTGCAGCTATTGCCTGTCTTCCGTCGATAAATGTCTTCGGTTCCGTGATCTGGAACTGGTAAAGAAAGAACTGCAGTTTTTCCTTGATGCCGGAGTGCCGCAGGTGAAATTTGTAGATCGGACTTTTAATTGTAAGCACAGCCATGCAATGGAGATCTGGAACTATTTATGTGCACACGACAATGGAGTTACTAATTTTCATTTTGAAGTATCTGCCGATCTGCTGAATGAGGAAGAACTCTCTCTGATCAGCCAGATGCGTCCGGGACTGATCCAGCTGGAGATCGGCGTACAGTCTACAAATGCGGCGACGATACGGGAGATCCGGCGTACGATGCGATTTGAAGAGGTGGCGCGGATCGTGAGGCGGATCAATTCTTATGGAAATGTGCATCAGCACCTGGATCTGATCGCGGGTCTCCCGTATGAAGACTATGAGAGTTTTCGCAAGTCATTTAACGATGTCTATGCGCTTGCACCGGAACAGCTGCAGCTTGGATTTCTGAAAGTACTGAAAGGTTCTTATATGGAAGAGCAGAAAGAAGCGTACGGACTGGTGTATAAGAGCAGACCGCCTTACGAAGTGCTTTCTACAAAATGGCTCCCGTACAGTGATGTACTTCGCTTGAAGCGTGTGGAGGAGATGGTAGAGTCGTATTATAACAGTGGTCAGTTTTCCTATACGCTTGCGGCGCTGGAAAAGGTATTTCCGGATCCTTTTTCCATGTATGAGCAGTTGGGAGCATATTATGATGAGGCGGGGCAGCTGTCTTTCAGCCATTCGCGGGTGACGCGGTATGAGATTTTGTACGCATTCACAAAGAAAATGGATCCACTTCGGGAAGAACTGTACCGGGAACTTCTGACGTTCGACTTCTACCTCCGGGAAAATGCAAAGAGCCGTCCGGCATTTGCAGGCGAAGAAACGGTCGGAAAGGAAGAGATGCAGGATTTCTACCATGAGGAGGCAAGGGAGCAGAAATATCTTGTGGGATATGAGAAGAGAGACCAGAGACAGCTCAGAAAGATGACACATATTGAGCGTTTCCGGCATCGTGTGACCGAGGGCGGAACAAAGGGAGAGACGGTGCTTCTGTTTGACTATCAGAACAGGAATCCACTGAACTACCAGGCGCGGGTGACCGAGATTTATGAAATGGAAGAAGCAGAGACGTAAAGCGTGATCTGCAGCGAAGGAAAAAGCAAAGGAAAAGCATTTTTCGTTTCTTGCAAAAGCAGGGAAAAGAGTATAGAATGGAAAGATATCTTCCGGGATGACTGGGAGAGAAAGCATTGAATCATTTGGGATAACGTAGAAAGGAAGAAAAAGTAATGAACTTTTACAGTAAGAAATTTCGTAAGATCGCATCTGTGATCATTATTGTGATCATCGTGGCAATGATCCTGACCGGAGTCGTACCATATTTGTTTTAATCACAGCGGCAGGCAGTAGATTTTAGAGAGAAAGGACTGGAGAAGTATGAAGATAGGGAATGTATCAGGGACAGTTCTGAAACGTTCGATTTTAAAACAATTACATACCGTCAGAGATGAGGCACTCTTTGAGCCGGCAGCTGAGGAGATGTGCGCCGGAATCCGTATGAAAGAGGCTGTTCCGGTGATCTTTTCCGGGACTTCCGTGTATGGAAGCACGAAGAATATCGGTGTATTTGCGATGGCGCGTGCGATCAATGATATTGCGGCAAGAGGCGCCAGTCCGATCGGAGTTGATGTACAGATCCAGCTTCCGCCGTATGCGTATGAGTCAAGACTGAAGGCAATGACAGAATGGATGGAGCGAGCGGCAGAGGAGCAGCAGATCCAGCTGCTCTGTGTGAAAGCAGAAGTGAGTCCGGCGATCTGCGAGGCGATCGTTCATGTCACTGCAGTCGGAACTGCCGTGGAAGAGATCCCGCAGAAGATCGCTGTACAGGCCGGGCAGGATATTGTGCTGGCGGGCTGGATCGGACTGGAAGGGATGCTGCGTGTTGCAGGCAGGAAGGAAGAAGAACTGGCAAAACGCTTTGTTCCGGCATTTTTGAACCGGATCAAAGGGATGGAGCGGGAATTATTTGTGCTGGAGCAGATCCGTATCGCGCGGGAGCATGGAGCATCGGCGATGTACCAGATCGGTCCGGGAGGCATACTTGCGTCGCTGTGGGAGACTGCGGAGGCGGCAGATGTCGGTCTGGAAGCAGATATGAAGAAAATGTCGATCTGCCAGGAGACAGTGGAGATCTGTGAGTATTTCCGCTTAAATCCATACCAGATGACATCGGCCGGCAGCATTCTGATCTTTACCAATGACGGGGAGGGGCTTGTGCGGAAGATGCAGGCGAAAGGAAAGCAGGCGGCGGTGATCGGACATACGACGAATCAGAAAGAGCGGGTGTTGTCCGGAGGAAGTGAACGGCGCTTCTTAGACAGACCGCAGCCGGATGAACTGGCAAGGATCTACGGATCTTTTATAGAACAGGATAAGAAAGAAGGGAGACAGTAATGAGAAGAGAGATTTTGAAATATCTTGAGAGGAACAGCAAAATAAATCTGCAGGAGCTTGCAGTGCTGCTCGGATCAGATGAGGCGATGATCGCCAATGAGATCGCACAGATGGAGAAAGAGAAGATCATCTGCGGCTACCACACATTGATCGACTGGGAGAAGACCGGCGAAGAGCAGGTGACTGCACTGATCGAAGTGAAAGTGACTCCACAGAGAAATCAGGGATTTGATCGGATCGCAGAACGGATCTACAACTACCCGGAAGTTAATGCAGTGTATTTGATCTCCGGCGGATATGATTTTCTGATCACACTCAAAGCAAGAACTTTGAAGGAAGTGTCTGAATTTGTCTCCGGAAAGCTGGCGCCGCTTGATTCCGTACTCAGCACTGCTACCCATTTCGTGCTGAAGAAATACAAAGATCACGGGGCGGTACTTGTGGCAAAGACTGAGTCGGAAAGGATGTTGGTGACACCGTAATGAGAAATCCGTTAGCAAAAAAAGTAGTAGAGATCGAACCTTCTGGGATCCGCAAGTTTTTCGACGTCGTAAACGAGATGAAAGATGCGATCTCTCTCGGAGTCGGGGAGCCGGATTTTGACACGCCGTGGAGGATCCGGGAAGAGGGGATCTATTCACTGGAAAAGGGGCGGACATTTTACACATCCAATTCGGGGCTGAAGGAATTGAAGGAAGAGATCTGTCATTATATCCAGAAAAAGACATCCGTTGCGTATGATCCAAAGACGGATGTGGTCGTCACGGTTGGCGGAAGTGAAGGGATCGATATCGCGATGCGGGCAATGCTGGATCCGGGAGATGAGGTACTGATTCCGCAGCCGAGTTATGTGTCCTACCTTCCGTGTACCGTGCTGGCAGGCGGTGTTCCGGTCGTGATCCCGCTGAAAAATGAGAATGAATTTAAGCTGACGAAAGAAGAACTGGAGGCAGCGATCACGCCTCGTACGAAGATCCTTGTCCTTCCGTTTCCGAACAATCCGACCGGATCGATCATGACGCGGGAGGATCTGGAGCCGATCGCAGAGCTGGTAAGGGAACATGATCTGTTTGTGATTTCCGATGAGATTTATTCAGAGTTAAGTTATCAGGGAGAGCATGTGTCGATCGCAGAATTTCCGGGGCTTCGGGAGCGGACGATCATGATCAATGGATTTTCCAAAGGATTTGCGATGACCGGATGGCGGCTTGGATATGCGTGCGGTCCGGCAGAGATCATCGAGCAGATGATCAAGATCCATCAGTTTGCGATCATGTGTGCGCCGACAAACAGCCAGTATGCGGCGATCGAGGGGCTTAGAAATTGTCAGCCGGAAGTTGAGGAGATGCGGGAGGCTTACAACCAGAGAAGAAGGTTTCTCATGCACGAGTTCAGAAGGATCGGGCTGAAATGTTTTGAACCGTACGGTGCATTTTATGTCTTCCCGGACATTTCCGAGTTTGGGATGACATCAGAAGAATTTGCCACGAGATTTCTTGAGGAAGAGCGGGTGGCAGTCGTTCCGGGAACCGCATTCGGGGCGAGCGGAGAAGGGTTTATCCGTATTTCTTACGCGTATTCGCTGGAAGATCTGAAAGTGGCGCTTGGAAGACTGGAGAAGTTCATTGGACGTCTGAGAGACGAAAAGAGATAAAGGAGGCAGCAGCATGTTAAATATTGTATTGTTTGAGCCGGAGATTCCGGCAAATACCGGGAATATCGGAAGAACGTGTGTGGCGACAAACACACGGCTCCATCTGATCGAACCGCTTGGTTTCCGGTTAAATGAAAAGGCGATCAAACGCGCCGGGATGGATTACTGGGATCAGCTGGATGTGACAACCTATATCGACTACAACGATTTTCTTGAGAAAAATCCGGGAGCTAAGATCTATATGGCAACGACAAAGGCGCCGAATGTCTACACGGATGTGAAGTATGAGCCGGACTGTTATATCATGTTCGGCAAGGAGAGCGCAGGGATCCCGGAGGAGATTTTAGTACATCACAAGGAAGACAGCATCCGTATTCCGATGGTAGGAGATATCCGCTCTCTGAACCTCGGGAACTCTGTGGCGATCGTACTTTATGAGGCGCTCCGCCAGAATCAGTTTGCAGGAATGAATCTGGAGGGACATCTGCACCGGTTAGACTGGGATATATAATCATAGGAAGATTCACTAAATTTATAGATGGAATTAATAAAGAAATTGTAAAAAACCTAGACAAGAATCTTAAAAATGTTATAATGAAAAGGACAGGAAAATATGAATTGAAAGTAGGGATCGAGTTATGAAGTATAAAAGAAGTGTGTATCGTACATTTGCACTTATTACACAACTTGGATTGAGTATGATCACCCCTATTTTTTTGTGCGTTTTTCTTGCGGTGTTTTTGGAAAAAAAGTTCTCCATTTCACTGTTTATCCCATTGGTGATCATGGGTGTGCTGGCCGGAGGACGCAACACATATTACTTGGCAAAACATGCAAATGAAGATCCAAAAGAGAAAGAGGAAGAACAAGATGAATAGTGCAGACAATACAGCGAAGGAACTGGCGGCTGGCATAATTGTATATGGGATCCTGGCACAGATCATCTGTCTGATCGTGACGGATAATACGTTGTCTGTAGCAGCAGGTCTCTGGATCGGAATTGCAACGGCACTTGGTATGATGATACATATGAAGCGGTCGATCGAGGACGCTCTTGACTTTGGGGAAGAGGGCGCGCCAAAGCATATGCGTAAGACATATGTGATCCGTCTTTTTGTTGTAGCAGTCGTATTCGGAGTGACGGCCTACTTTCAGGTGGGCAATATCATTGCGGCGCTGATCGGCGTTATGAGTCTGAAGATCTCGGCGTACCTCCAGCCGTGGACGCACAGAGTATTTATAAGACTTCAAAAATCTAAGTAAAGGAGGGTGATCATGTGGGAACTGGCTTAGGAATCTTAGCTGCAGACGGACCTGATTTTATGATACACGGGCTTGTGAAATTTCACTTGTTCGGACAGGAACTGTGGCTGACAACGACACATGTCAGTGTACTGGTTGTGTGTGTGCTTCTGATTGTTGTTGCGTTCATTATTCGCAGTAAGCTCAAGGATACCGAAGGGGAACCTGGAACACTGCAGAATATCGCTGAGATGGTCGTGGAAGCGCTGGACGGCATGGTAAAAGGCAGCATGGGAAAGAATGGAATCCCTTACCGGAATTATATCGGAACGCTGTTTTTATTCTTGATTGTCAGCAACTTGTCAGGGCTTCTTGGACTTCGTCCACCGACAGCGGATTACGGTGTAACACTTCCACTTGGTGTGATAACATTTGTACTGATTCAGTATAATAACATTCGCTATAACAAGGTCGGAGCATTTACCGGACTGTTTAAACCGCTGCCGATTTTATTCCCGATCAACTTGATCGGTGAGATCGCGGTACCGTTCTCGCTTTCATTGCGTCTGTTCGGAAACGTTGTATCCGGAACAGTTATTATGGGTCTGTTATACGGCCTGTTATCGAAGTTCGCAATCGGATGGCCAGGTATCTTGCACATATACTTTGACATCTTCTCAGGATGTATTCAAACATATGTGTTCTGTATGCTGTCAATGGTATTTATCAATGATAAATTACCGGAAGCAGAATAATCCGCCTCTTAGCAGGCAGGGAAATTTTACGAAAATGAATTGTAAAACAGGAGGAATTTATTATGAGTCAAATTACAAACGAAGCATTAATCTTAGCGTGTTCAGCAATCGGTGCAGGTCTTGCGATGATCGCAGGTATCGGACCTGGTATTGGACAGGGTGTTGCAGCAGGTCATGGTGCATCTGCAGTTGGTAGAAACCCGGGAGCAAAATCAGACATCACATCCACAATGCTTTTAGGACAGGCCGTAGCAGAGACAACAGGTCTTTATGGTCTTGTTATCGCGCTGATCTTATTATTCGCTAACCCATTATTAGGTCAGTTATAAAAAAGAGATTCCGTACAGAAGCAGATTGAAAAACGGAAGAGATGAAAATAATAGAAGGAAGGAGGCTGAACCTTGGAACGTTTATTTAACCTGGATGCACAACTGCTGTTCGATGCGTGTACACTTGCAATTGCGATGTTCGTACTTTTCACACTGTTGTCCTACCTGTTATTTGAACCGGTCAGAAAGATGCTTGACGAGCGTAAGAGACGGGTAAAGGAAGAACAGGATACTGCAAAGAAAGAGAGAGCAGATGCTGTCGTATTCAAAGAAGAATATGAGACAAAGTTAAAAGAAGTGGACAAAGAAGCGCAGGTCATCCTGAGCGAAGCCCGCAAGAAAGCGATGAAGACAGAGTCACAGATTGTTGCAGAAGCGAAAGAAGAGGCAGCCCGTATTATAGCGCGTGCAAACGCAGAGGTTGAATTAGAGAAGAAACGTGCATTGGATGAGATGAAGCAGGAGATGGTAGCAATTGCTTCTCTTATGGCAGGAAAAGTCGTAAAGGCTTCCATCGATACAAATGTACAGGAAAGTCTAATCGATGAAACATTAAAAGAAATGGGTGAACGTACATGGCTAAGTTAGTTTCTAAAACATATGGTGATGCATTGTTTGCCGTTGCTGTTGAGGAGAACAAGATGGATCTGTTCTTCACAGAAGTTCAGGACGTGCTGGAAGTCTTACGCACAAACGAAGAACTGAGCAGATTAATGAATCATCCGAAGATCATCAAAGAAGATAAAGTGAAGATCATCGAAGAAACATTCGGCGGTCATGTATCCCGCGAGATCATTGGACTGATGACATTATTGATCACAAAAGGTCATTATCCGGATACAGTGTCCGTATTTGAATACTTTATCGGACTTGTAAAGGAAGAAAAGAAGATCGGTATCGCGAATGTGACGACAGCTTTCGCGCTGAGTGACAAACAGAAAGGTGATATCGAGAAGCGTCTGCTTGAGACAACACAGTATGAGACATTTGAGATGAATTACGATGTTGATGAGAGTCTGATCGGAGGCATGGTGATCCGTATCAAAGACCGTGTTGTGGACAGCAGTATTAAGACGAAGCTCTATGAATTATCAAAACAGCTGAGAAAGATCCAGATTCACTAGAGCGCAAAAAATAGAAGGAAGGTGGATTCGCTCCATGAATTTAAAACCAGAAGAAATCAGCTCTGTCATTAAAGAACAGATTAAAAGATATGCATCAGAGTTAGAAGTATCTGATGTCGGAACGGTTATTCAGGTAGCCGATGGTATCGCGCGTATCCACGGACTGGAAAATGCAATGCAGGGAGAACTGTTAGAGTTCCCTGGCGAAGTATATGGTATGGTATTGAACCTTGAAGAAGACAACGTTGGTGCGGTTCTCTTAGGTGATAACAGAAACATCAACGAGGGCGATACTGTAAAGACAACAGGCCGTGTAGTAGAAGTGCCGGTCGGTGATTGCATGTTAGGCCGTGTAGTAAATGCGTTAGGTCAGCCAATCGATGGAAAAGGACCGATTCAGGCAACCTCTTTCCGCCAGATCGAAAGAGTTGCTTCCGGAGTTATCTCTCGTAAATCCGTAGATACTCCATTACAGACAGGTATCAAAGCGATCGACTCCATGGTGCCGATCGGAAGAGGACAGCGTGAGCTGATCATCGGTGACAGACAGACCGGTAAAACAGCGATCGCAGTCGACACAATTATCAACCAGAAAGGTCAGGGCGTAAAATGTATCTATGTTGCGATCGGACAGAAAGCATCTACCGTTGCAAATATCGTTCAGACTTTTGAAGAATACGGTGCAATGGATTATACAACGGTCGTTGCATCTACAGCAAGTGAGCTGGCACCTCTTCAGTACATCGCACCGTATGCAGGATGTGCGATCGGTGAAGAGTGGATGGAAAATGGAGAGGACGTTCTCGTAGTATACGATGACTTGTCCAAACATGCGACAGCTTACCGTACACTCTCCTTACTGCTCCGTCGTCCACCAGGACGTGAGGCTTATCCGGGAGATGTATTCTATCTGCACTCCAGATTATTAGAGAGAGCGGCAAGATTATCTGACAAATTAGGCGGAGGTTCTCTGACAGCGCTTCCGATCATTGAGACACAGGCAGGTGATGTATCTGCATACATCCCTACAAATGTTATCTCTATCACAGATGGTCAGATCTTCCTTGAGACAGAGATGTTCAATGCAGGTTTCAGACCGGCGATCAACCCGGGTATCTCCGTATCCCGTGTTGGAGGTTCTGCACAGATCAAAGCGATGAAGAAGATCGCAGGACCGATCCGTATCGACCTTGCACAGTACCGCGAGCTTGCTTCTTTCGCACAGTTCGGTTCTGAGCTCGATGCCGATACAACAGAGCGTCTTGCACAGGGTGCCCGCATCAAAGAGATGTTAAAGCAGCCTCAGTATCAGCCGGTGCCGGTGGAATACCAGGTTATCATCATCTATGCGGCAACACAGAAACATCTGCTGGATATTCCGGTAGAAGACGTGCTTCGTTTTGAAAAAGGACTGTTTGAATTTATTCAGACAAAATATCCGGAAATTCCAGAAGCAATCCGTACAGAAAAAGTAATTTCTGACAAGACAGAAGAAGCACTGGTAAAAGCAATCAATGAATTTAAAGCAGAATTTTAGTGCGGTAGCGATTACCATTCAGGTGAGAGGAGAACTATATCATGGCATCAATGAGAGAGATTAAAAGACGTCGAAGCAGTGTGCAGAGTACACAGCAGATTACAAAAGCCATGAAACTTATTTCTACTGTAAAGCTGCAAAAAGCAAGAACCCGCGCGGAAAATTCAAAAGCATATTTCGAATGCATGTATGCGACAGTGACTTCCATGCTTGCAAAAGCAGGAAACATTGAGCATCCATACTTGCAGAAGAGTGACTCTAAGAAAGTCGGAATCGTAGTTGTGACATCAAACAGAGGTCTCGCAGGCGGATATAATTCCAACATCGTGAAGCTGATCACAGGAAGCGGAATCGAGAAAGAAAATGTCCGTCTGTATACGGTCGGACATAAAGGTGCAGAGGCGTTGGAGAGAAAGGGATATGAGATTGTGGAAGATTTCTCTGACGTGATCGAAGAACCTTCTTACAGCGATGCACAGGCGATCAGCAAGAGACTTCTGACTGATTTTGCGGCAGGAGAGATCGGAGAGATCTATGTGGCATACACCTTCTTCAAGAATACGGTAAGCCATATTCCGACACTGACAAAGTTACTTCCGGTAGACACCGCTGCGATCGCAGAGGAGGAAAAAGAGGGCGAAAGTTCTGTGGACAAGCTGACACTGATGAACTTTGAGCCTGCGGAGGAAGTGGCAGTCGGACTGCTTGTTCCAAAATATATGACAAGCATTCTCTACGGAGCCTTTGTAGAGGCTGTTGCAAGTGAAAATGGTGCGCGTATGCAGGCGATGGATTCTGCGACAAACAACGCAGAAGAGATCATCGAGGACCTGGCATTGAAATATAACAGAGCCCGTCAGGGTGCGATCACTCAGGAACTGACTGAGATCATCGCGGGTGCAGAGGCATTGTAGTATTGGAAAACAGATTAGGAGTGAAAAGATGGCAGAGAGAAATATAGGTAAAATCACTCAGATCATCGGCGCGGTATTGGACGTAAAATACGCCGAGGGCCAGCTTCCTGAGATCAACGAGGCGATTGAGATCACAAGATCCAATGGCGAGAAGTTAGTGGTGGAAGTTGCGCAGCATCTGGGAGATGATACAGTAAGATGTATCGCCATGGGTCCGACAGACGGACTTGTGCGCGGAATGGACGCGGTTGCGACAGGTGCGCCAATCACAGTACCGGTTGGAGAACATACATTAGGACGTATCTTCAACGTACTTGGAGAAGCAATCGATGAGAAACCGGCTCCGACAGACGTGGAATATGAACCGATTCATAGAAAAGCGCCTACATTTGAGGAGCAGGCAACCGAAGCAGAAATGCTGGAAACTGGTATCAAAGTAATCGACTTACTTTGTCCATACCAGAAAGGTGGTAAGATCGGTCTGTTCGGTGGTGCCGGTGTAGGTAAAACCGTATTGATCCAGGAGCTTATCACAAATATTGCAACAGAGCATGGTGGATATTCTGTATTCACAGGTGTAGGAGAGAGAACCCGTGAAGGAAATGACCTCTACTACGAGATGACAGAATCAGGAGTTATCAATAAGACAGCCATGGTATTCGGACAGATGAACGAGCCGCCTGGAGCCCGTATGAGAGTTGGTCTGACAGGTCTGACAATGGCAGAGTATTTCCGTGACAAAGGTGGAAAGGACGTACTTCTGTTCATCGATAACATCTTCCGTTTCACACAGGCAGGTTCAGAGGTATCAGCGCTTCTTGGACGTATGCCTTCAGCCGTAGGTTACCAGCCTACACTTCAGACAGAGATGGGTGCTCTTCAGGAACGTATCACATCTACAAAGAACGGTTCTATCACATCCGTTCAGGCTGTATACGTACCTGCTGATGACTTGACTGACCCGGCTCCGGCTACGACATTCGCCCACCTGGATGCGAAAGTCGTACTTTCCCGTGCGATCACAGAGCTTGGTATTTACCCGGCGGTAGATCCACTGGAGTCTTCATCAAGAATGCTTGACCCGCATATCGTAGGAGAAGAACATTACAATGTAGCCCGCGGTGTGCAGGAGATTCTTCAGAAATACAAAGAATTGCAGGATATCATCGCAATGCTTGGTATGGATGAGCTTTCCGAAGACGATAAGCTCACGGTATCCCGTGCGAGAAAGATCCAGAGATTCTTATCACAGCCGTTCTTCGTTGCGACACAGTTCACAGGATTTGAAGGACGTTATGTACCGATCAGTGAGACTGTTCAGGGATTCAAGGAAATCCTCGAAGGAAAACACGATGATATTCCGGAAGGTTACTTCCTGAACGCAGGAAATATTGATGACGTACTTGCTCGCGTGAAGTAGGAGGGAGTTCCTATGGCAGAGAGATTTGAATTGAAGATTATCTCTCCGGATGAAGTGTTCTACGAAGGCGAGGGAACATTCCTCGAATTTGTATCAGTCGAAGGAGAGATGGGTGTATATCAGAACCATATTCCGCTTACGACGATCTTAGAGCCTTGTGTCATGAAGATCCACAATGAATCAGAAGTGAAGAAGGCAGCGATCCTCGGAGGATTTGTTGAGATCCAGAAGGATAAGATCACAGTGCTTGCAGAAGATGCACAGTGGCCGGACGAGATCGATGTAGAGCGTGCAAAAAAAGCGGAAGAGCGTGCGAAAGAAAGACTTGCGAAGAAAGAAGGAATCGATGTACTCCGCGCGGAAGTTGCATTGAAGAAAGCGATCGCAAGACAGAACGCAGTAAAATAAGTACGATCAACAGCAGGATTGATCACAAATAATGAAAATGGATTGAAAGGTGGAGAACCTCGCCGGGGATCCATTCGATCAGAATACGTTCTGAATGAGAGAAGATTTCATTCAGAACGTATTTTTTCACGTTTCGCGTATTTTTTCATATAGTAAATTAGATGAAATAGGAAAGCGCAGGTATTTTTATGGATTATCGGTTACCATATTATATGGCATATCCAATGCCGCTTCAGTACGATGATGAGCGAATTGAACGCTATGATTTTGAGTATATGAAAAGTATGTATCCAAACACCGCAAAGAAGATCCTTCCTTATGTGGAAGATGAATGCGACCGGATGGAATATGAAGGAAGTATGATGTACGATGAGTATCCGGACCAGCTGCAGCTTAGGCTGATGTGTGGGCGCGTCCATGACCGGATGATGCAGGAGGAGAAGGACGAACTGGAGATGGCAGACGAAGAAGATGTGGAACAGCAGTATTTGCAGATGGGGCGTCAGCAGACCGGAAGGAACCGCCGTGACAGAGACCAGCATATCCGGGAGATGATCGAGATTTTATTGTTCCAGGAATTATTTAAACGGAGAAGTGACCATAGAAGAAGGAGCAGAAGATATTACTAATGAGCCAGTCTGTGGTATTTGACAAAAAGCCGCGATGCCGCGTGCCAGACAGCGTTTACATGGCGCTGACAGATGGACGGCGCAAGAGAACAGGTGTGCGCTGGACGAGGAAGACAAAGTATGGTAAAATATCATACAGATACGGGACAAAACGAGAAAATGAAATTTTTAGAAACCGTTCCGGTATCGTATATTTAGAGAGTTCTTTTGACATGATAAGTATTGAGCGCGAACGATGCAGGGGAGCGTTTTTCCTGCAAAAAACGAGGAAACCGGCGGCCAGCCGGGGAAGAGAAAATGAAAATTGTTTTACAAATAGGAAATATGTGCTATAATACTCCGTGGACTATAAAAGAAATTGCAGGTTACCGGCTGCAAGACTGTGTGAAAATACAGCATCTGCAGAGCAGTAACGATTACCAGGAAATCAGATTAAATAAAATAAATGGAACAATAGAGGTGCGATATGGAGCAATATATAATCAAGGGCGGCAGTCCGCTCGTAGGTGAAGTGGAGATCGGCGGCGCGAAGAATGCAGCGCTTGCGATTCTTGCAGCAGCAATCATGACGGACGAGACAGTTACGATTGATAATTTACCAGATGTAAACGATATTAATGTACTTTTAGAGGCAATGGAAGGGATCGGCGCTCAGATCCAGAGAGTTGACAGACATACAGTGAAGATTAATGGAAGCACAATCGGTGATTTTAGTATTGATTACGACTATATCAAGAAGATCCGGGCTTCCTACTATTTACTTGGGGCTCTGCTCGGCAAATACAATAAGGCAGAGGTTGCGCTTCCGGGTGGATGTAATATCGGAAGCAGACCGATCGACCAGCATTTAAAAGGGTTCCGTGCCCTCGGTGCAGAAGTGGAGATCGAACATGGAAAGATCCTCGCAGAGGCAGAGACGCTGAGAGGGTCACATCTTTACTTTGATGTCGTATCCGTAGGTGCAACGATCAATGTCATGATGGCGGCGGCGATGGCAGACGGACTGACCATTCTTGAGAACGTTGCGAAAGAACCTCATGTAGTGGATGTGGCGAACTTCCTGAACAGCATGGGAGCCAACATTAAGGGAGCAGGAACCGATGTGATCAAAATCCGCGGTGTGCAGAAGCTTCACAAGACAGAATATTCTATTATTCCGGATCAGATCGAAGCCGGAACATTTATGTTTGCAGCGGCAGCGACAAAGGGAGACATTACCGTACTGAATGTAATTCCAAAGCATCTTGAGGCGACAATCTCTAAATTAGAGGAGATGGGATGCCAGGTAGAAGAATTTGATGATGCAGTCAGAGTTGTGGCAAACAAGCGCTTAAAGAGCACGCAGGTAAAGACACTTCCGTATCCGGGATTCCCGACCGATATGCAGCCACAGATCGGTGTGACGTTAGCTCTGTCAAAAGGGACAAGTATCATTACAGAGAGTATTTTTGAAAACCGCTTCAAATATCTGGATGAACTTGCAAGAATGGGAGCAGTCATCAAAGTAGAAGGAAACTCTGCAACGATCGAAGGTGTAGAAAAATTCTCAGGCGCCCGTGTCAGCGCTCCGGATTTAAGAGCAGGTGCGGCACTTGTGATCGCAGGACTTGCGACAGATGGGATTACGATCGTAGATGATATTGTCTACATCCAGAGAGGATATGAACAGTTTGAGAAGAAGCTGCAGGGACTCGGCGCGATGATTGAGAAAGTCGCAAGCGAAAAAGAGATCCAGAAGTTTAAACTGAAAGTAGGATAAGGATTATTTTCAATAAAAATAAATACGGATAACAGTTTCAGAAAAAAGCAGCCTGCCAGAGCAGACCGGCCAGAGAGACCGGATGTTCTGGCAGATTTTTATTGCAAAAATATCTTATTGAGATTGTCTATAATGTTATTGAAAAAAACAATTTTTTCTCAGAGAATTTCTATGTTACTATGGGAGATAAAGGCAGTGAGGATCCGATGGAGTTCATTGGATGAATAGCCGGGAAAATTTGGGAGGAATTGTTATGAAGAAAAAAATTTTGGCAGCATTTCTTGCCGGAACGATGGCGCTCTCCTTTGCAGCGTGTGGATCCGGAGACGGGAGTGCGAAAAAAGAGGAAACGAAGAAAGAAGCAAAGAGTGAAGAGAAAAAAGAACTGGAAGATACACTTGTTGTGTATACGACACATCCGGAAGAAATGTTGGAGGTGATCAGTGACGCCTTTACAGAGAAGACGGGGGTAGAGGTAGAGTTTATCAACTTAAAGGGAGAACTTGCCGACCGTGTCAGAAGCGAGAAGGAGAATCCGCAGGCAGATATCATGTTTGGAGGGGATACGGCAACTTATATGCTCCTTCAGGAAGAGGGCTGCTACGATCCGGCGAAACCAGACTGGGCGGACAAAGTGGAAGATACTTATAAAGAGAAAGATGGATACTGGTATGGAACGTATCGCACACCGATGGTACTGTTCTATAATTCTGAGTTGATGTCAGCAGAGGAAGCGCCAAAAGACTGGGCAGATCTTGTGAAAGAAGAATATCAGGGACAGATTGTGACAAGAGATTCTTTATCTTCTTCCATGCGCTCTACAATTTCTTCTTTGATCCAGTATCAGATGGCAAACGGCAGTGAAGAAGATGCATGGAAATTTGTAGAGGGACTCAGTGCGAATACAAAGAATTACTATAACAGTGGAAGTATGATGTTCCAGGCGATCGGAAAAGGTGAGGCGGCGATTTCCATGGCAGTCATCAATGATGTACTGACCAATCAGGAAGAGAATGGAATGCCTCTTGAGATGGTGATTCCGGAGAGCGGAGCGGTTGTCATCACAGACTGTATTGCAAAAATCAAAGATGCACCGCATCCAAATGCAGCGGAAGCTTTCATTGAATTTGTCGGAAGTGAGGAAGGGCAGCTACTCACAGCAAATGAGTTTAACCGTATGCCAGTATCCGATGCAGTGTTAGCGGAATGTCCAGACTGGATGCAGACAGAATTTACCGCACTGGATGTGGACTGGACAGCGATCAGTGAAAATCAGTCAGAATGGCTTGAAAAGTGGGAGACAGATTATATTGATGCTGCAAAAGCAGTAGTGGCAGATAAATAAAAAGACAGAGAAACGAAAAAGAGTGAAACATATGTCTTGCTGAGAGGAGGAACTTTCGGCAAGGCGTATTTTTATATTCTGAAATTCCGCTGCCATTGCTTCGGGCAACGGGATGGTATCTGAAAATATGAGTTTGTGATTACAAAGGAAAAGGGGAAACAGATGAGTGACGTTACGATAAGGAATATTTCACATAGCTATGGGAAAGAGACAGTCTTAGATCAAATCAACTTAACGATCCGGCAAGGAGAGTTTTTCACTTTGCTAGGTCCGTCCGGATGCGGCAAGACTACATTGCTCCGGATTCTTGCGGGGTTTGTCACACCGACAGAAGGGAAGGTATTGATCGGAGAAAAGAATATTACAGAATGGCCGATAGAAAAGAGAAATATGGGAATTGTTTTTCAAAATTATGCACTTTTTCCAAATATGACAGTAGGAGAAAACGTCGCATATGGATTGAAGATCAGAAAAACTTCCCGTACGGTGATAAAAGAAAAATGCGATTACTATATGGAGCTTGCAGGGCTTACCTCCTATAAAAACCGAAAGATCAATGAACTTTCCGGAGGACAGCAGCAGCGGGTGGCCATCGCAAGAGCTCTTGTGATCGAACCGCAGATGCTCCTTCTCGATGAACCGATGTCAAATCTGGATGTTGCACTGCGGGTGAAGATGCGGGAAGAGATCCGCGCGATTCAGCAGAAGACAGGGATCACCACATTATTTATTACCCATGACCAGCAGGAAGCGCTTGCGGTTTCGGACCATATCGCGGTGATGCGGGAAGGAAAGGTACTTCAAGTGGGAACACCGGAAGAAATCTATGATCATCCGAATCAGGAATTTGTAGCAAATTTTGTCGGAACTTCCAATAAGATGGGAGATCGCTTTGTCAGACCGGAACAGCTCCGATTGACACGGGAAGATCAGGGAGGTATTGCAGTAGCAATTACAAATATTCGGTTTGGCGGAATGTATTATGAATATACGGCAAAATCTCAGGATGGGGCAACCTATCGGATTGTGGCAGTCAATGATGGAGCGGGATCGGAGAAGTGGAAGGTCAATGACAGAGGATTTTTGTCCGAGATCACCGGAAGAAGTGTGGAGGGATAGGATGAAGGCTAGAAAAGGAAAAAAGAATCTATTTCACTGGATCTGGTATGGGGTGTTAGGATTTCTGATTCTGGGTTATATTGTTGTGCCGTTTTTACAGACTTGTTTGCAGGCATTACAGACAGAGGATGGATATGGTTTGCAGGTGTTTTCAGAGTTTTTCACCAATCCGAATCAAGTAGTTGTCGCAAAGAATACTATTTTACTGGGGACGGTAACAGTATTTACCTGCGGAGCGATCGGAATTCTGCTGGCGCTTTATATGACCTTTTGGGCAGGAAAGTGGAAGAAGATGACTCATATTCTTTTATTGAGTCCCATGATGATCCCCGGCGTGATTACGGTTATTTCGTTTATTCAGCTGTACGGGGAGAGCGGAATTCTTACAAAGGCAATCCAGTCCCTGTTTCATATGGCAGAGGTGCCATTCCGTCTGCAGGGATTCGGGGCGATCGTATTTGTGATCACATATACGCAGTATGTCTACTTCTATCTGAATGTCTATGTTGCTTTGAAATATGTGGATTACGCGACCGTGGAGGCTGCGAGAAGTATGGGAGCTTCCTGGAGAAGGGTATTTCTTGATGTGATCTGGCCGGTCATCACACCGGCAGTGCTGACTTCTTCGGTGGTCACATTTGCATCGGGAGTCAGCGCGTTTTCTGCGCCGAATCTGATCGGGGGCGGATTTAAAGTTTTAAGTACGCAGATCGTCCGTTCCAAAGCAAACAATCATATGGAAATGGCTTCGGTGCAGGTTATGGTGCTGTTTCTGATCAGTATTGCGGTAATGCTGCTGATCCAGTTTTATGGAAGAAAATATCCCGGGATCTCTTCTGACAGAACTGCGGTGGCAGTGCCCGCACGGAAACACAAAGGCGCTCTGGCTGCGGTGGGGCGTTGGATTGTCGGAATCCAGATTGCATTGATCCTACTTCCGATCGGAGCCATTATCTATTTATCTTTTATGGAAACGGGATCTATCATGCAGGATATTTTCCCGAACCAATTTACACTGGATAATTATCGGATGATCTTTGAAAAGGCAAGGGTATTGAAGCCGCTGCTAAACAGTCTGAAAATGTCTGTGATCGCCGTTTTTGCAGGGCTTATCATTACAGTGCCGAGTGCGTACCTGATTGTAAGATATCAAGGAAAATGGAACGCGGCAGTCAGAGCGCTTTTGATGCTTCCTGCAACAATGCCGGCCAGTGTCATTGCGATCAACCTTATCAATACATTTGACAAGGAAAGTATTTTTGCATTTGGACAATCTTTGCTCGGCAGCTTTTCCATTTTGCCGATCGCATATACGATTACAGCGCTTCCGATGCTGCTCAGTTCCAATGAAGTAGCGATTCAGGGGGTAAACCGGAATGTAGAGGAGGCATCGAAAAGTCTCGGGGCGAATATGAGGCAGACGTTTTTGCGAGTGATCCTTCCGAACATCACACCTGGAATTGCGGCAGGAGGCGTTCTTATTTTTATTAGAACACTGGGAGAGTATACAATGTCCGCGCTGCTGTACGGTGTGCATAACAGACCAATCTCCATCTCGATCGTGACAAATATGCAGGAGTACAAAATGGGACTCTCGCTGGCCTATGGGGTGATTGTGATCGGAATCTGCTATACGGCGCTTGCAGTTATTTTCCAATTAGATAAAAAGCGGTTTTTATAAAATGATGGTGGAAACTCTTTGGGAATTTCTGAAAAACACTCTTGACGCTCCTGCCAATCAGTGTTATGATTTCTAACGGAACAATAACAGAATAATAGAAACTTTCTCTTATTCAGAGCAGTGGAGATACAAAGGATCTGTGAAGC
>JAPFCT010000075.1 GCA_026169575.1 Faecalimonas sp. | reverse complement strand
GGATTTAATCTGCGGGAAAAATGCAATTGAATTTTTGGGTGGAATTCCGGACGGAAAGGAGTAAAAAGATGTATATTGAAGCGATTACACTCTTAACGAAAGAATATAATGAATATACAGTAATTACTCCTAAAGTTCTGGATATTATAAAAAGAAGTGGAATCCAGAATGGAATGGTTACCGTGCTTACAAAGCATACGACAACGGGAGTAACGGTGAATGAAGCACTGGAATGCCTGGAAAGTGATATTGAGAATTTTCTCGGTAGATTGATTCCAGAAGATTATCCATATAGTCATGCAAGAATGCTCCGGGATTATGGAAGTACGGCAGGAAATCCGACAGGACACCTGAAGGCATTGTTGACCGGAAATCATTGTCATTTTCCGGTGTCAGATGGCGAAATAGTAAAAGGTGGGGCCCAGGAAATATATTTCTGTGAATTTGACGGACCAGCTCACCGTACAATTAATGTGATCATTCAGGAAGAAAAATAAAATGTATACCGCCCATTTCCCTTTGATATCAACGGGCTGGGCGGTGTTTTCGTAGATACGATTAAATGTAAAATAGTATGCTGTTATTTTCAGGGAGAAATTCACGCAGGTAGTCTACAGAACGTTGAACAGAAGTGTGTGGATCATCCCAATAGATAGAATCATTGATTTCTAAGTCTACGATTCCCGTATAATTGTGCTTTTCCAGAATTTTAATATATTCTTTCAATGGAAGATTACCATCTCCGAGAATGTAATGTCCGGAAGGATTGCCATCAGCATAGTGGATGAATTGAATGGTGTTTTCCCCCAGAACATCGTAGTATTTTTCAAGACTTTCGCCGGCAACTGCCATAGCGACTAAATCAACGCAGGTTTTCAATACAGGGCTGTTTACTTCTTCAAGCATAGCTTTCATTTGTGGAAGATTGACAAGCAGGTTACTTTCATAAGGCTGAAGCTGTTCCAGCATCATTAAGATTCCACGTCTTTCTGCCATTTCACAGATTTTACTGATACTTTCAACTGTACGTTTCCAGTTTTCTTCACGGGGAATATCCAGAGGTCCGCATCCGGTGTTTATGAATACACGGTTTGTTCCCATTTCCAAAGCATCATCCATTGCCATATCAAAATAATCCAATGTGCGGTCGCGGATTGCTTGTTCAGGCGCACTGAAACTATATGGATATCCCAGTGTTTCTGGTGTATAAATAACGATTTGCATTCCGAGGGATTCTACTTTTTTGCGGATTTCACGGATTTTGCGTGTTGCTGCCCCGGATGTTGCATAGTCTAGTCGACAGTAATGCGGAGAGCCGCCCCATAAGTCGATGTTCTTAATGCCGCAGCGATGCATAGAATCCAAATAGTAATCGAGCGTATAGTGAACATACTGCACACTCATGACAGAGATTTGATCCATTGTGATAATTGACATAGGTACACCTCCATAATCCTATTTTAATAGATGAATATTAAAAAAAACAAACAATTATATTGATAGAATACCATATCATATATAAAAGTCAAGAGATATTGCATTTAGAAATCTGTATTGTATAGATATCAGGTGCAAGATGATAGTGTAGTTTAAATGATATTTTGGTTGGAAAAGTCAGAAAAAAGTGATAGAATTGTTTTGTATTTAAAAGTGATCTGGAAAAGAAATATTCATGTTTCTAGTTTGGATCAGGGCGGAAGATTTCGAGAAGATGCAAGAATAACAGGGAGGGCAAAAGAAAATATGGAATATCGGATACCACCAGGAACTGAAGCAGTAGAAAGACTAGAAGATTTTATTGTAGTTAACCGACTGAGCCCCAATACAAGAATTCCATCAGAAAGAGATTTGTGTGAGATGTGGGGGGTAAGCAGGTCTACCTTGAGACAAGCAGTAGATACACTTGTAGGGCGGGGTGTATTATACAGAATCAATGGAGCGGGTGTTTATGTATCTGTAGGGAAAAAGAATCGAAATATGGTAGGAGTAGACTCGATGGTAGGGGAACTTAGACAGCAGGGGGCTATTCTGGCGAAGAAAATTATTTCCACCAGAAAAATGGAAGCAACCAAGCAGATTTCCAGGAAGTTGCATATTCCGCTGGGACAACAAGTTTATGAATATATTCTTCTTAGGAAAATAGATGGAGTTCCTTGTATTCTGGAGACAACTTATCTTGATTGCCAGCGGTATCCAGATTTTGAAGAGTATTATAATGATAAAACCAGCATGGGACGTATTTTGAAAAACGTATATCACAGAAAACAAATTTCAGGTGAAGAACATATCAGTGTTACGTATGCAGGTGAACAAGAGGCAGAACTGTTGGAGATAGCATCGAATTCGCCGTTATTTTTTACATCCGGGGTAGTGAAGGATGAAGAAGGTTTGATCATCATGTATTATAAACAATTGATTCGCGGAGACAAATTCAAACTTGTTAGTAGAATTGAACGTGAATAAAGAAAAAAGCAGGGCAGATTTATGGATAATAAATGGAATCTTATCGAAGAAAATGTAGAGTGTAAAGATGAAAAATTGAGTTATCGCACACCGATTTATCTTCAACTTAGGGAAATCATTAGAAATCGAATAGAAGAAGGAGAATATCTTCCGGGAACTGCAATTCCCTCTGAAAATAAACTGGCAGAAACTTATGGCATTAACAGACTGACTGTCCGGAATGCAGTTGATACTTTGGTTAACGAAGGAATTTTGAGGCGTGTTCAGGGGAAAGGCGTATTTGTAGTTGGTGATAAGTACGAAGAGAATTTGGAAGAGCATGGCGGTTTTATTAATGTGATGTCTTCAGGAACAAAACGGGTATCGGTAAAAGAGCAGGCGAAAGTATACCGGCCGGCAGGGAATAAGTACGCAAATTATTTTAATATTGAGCCGGATGATTTAATATTCTGTGTACGGCATCAAATAGCTTTGGATAATGAACCGCTGGCTATTGAAGATATATATGTTCCTAAAGAAGTCTTGCCGGAACTGGAAGTAGTGAATTCATCGGTTTTTACAATAAAAGATATTTTTGGATTTTATGGAATAGAGCTTTCCAGCATGCAGCAGACAATGGAAATTATAGAGGGAACAGGTAAAATAAAAAAACTTCTGGATATTCCGGAAGGAGTTGCATTGATTATGCTGAGTTGTGACTATTGGGACAGTAGTGGAAGACCTATTGCGTATAGTCGTTCTTTTATTAGAAGTGATAGAAGTTCATTTACAATTCATCTTCATGAATAGAAAATCAGATAAAAGTGCAGTAGAAGAGTTTTAATATATTTCTTTTACTGCACTTTTATTGATAAGGTTATCTTGTGATAAGATATAAAAGTTAGTCTGATAATCGATGCATTAAGTTTACAGTTGCAGGATAAAGAGAATTATAAATTTCCTGATACTTTTTATATGTTTCATGAGTTTCTTTGTTTGGTTCATAAGTTTTTCCAGGCTTTATGAAATTTGTTAGTTTATTGAAAGATTCAAAACCGGGATATTTGATTCCAGATGCTGCCATTAAGGCATCGCCAAAACTTGCACCTACAGTAATGGCAGGTGTGTTAATTGTTTTACCAGTAACATCTGCAACAATCTGCATCCATAATTCATTTTTCACACCGCCGCCTACAGCAAAAATCTGATCAATGGAAATGCCATGGTCAAGTATAATCTTTAACTGTTGGTTTACTGAGTAAGCGACAGATTCCAAAGCACTCCGGTACATATGCTGGCGTGTATGAGCAAGGGTTAATCCGAATAGGATTCCCCTTGCCTGGGGATCATTTATCGGAGTTCTCTCACCAGCGAAATAAGGAAGTGTAATCAGTCCATTACTTCCGGCAGGAATTTTATCAAGATCTTTCATCATTGTGCTGTACGAATCAGGGCCGCCATCTTTTTCTAGTTGAAGTGCATCCGGGAAAATAGTATCTCTGTACCATTTGGTGAGAGAACCGGCTGCATTGGTACCAGCAGAAATGTCGCATAATCCGGGAACAATAAATTCTTCACGCCATAAACGCTCATCGTCAATCAATTCTTCTGTTCCGAGAATCATGTAGATAGAAGAACCAAATTGAATCATCATCTTACCGGGAGCGACAACTCCTGTGCTGATTGCTTCAGCGCCAGAATCGTCTGTTCCTACGATAACAGGCGTACCAACGGCAAGACCTGTTTCCATGGCAGCAGTTTCCGTTACATAACCGGCGATATCATTGGCTTCTTTTACTTCTGCAAGCTGATCAGGACGGCAGACTGGCCGACAGGTTTCTGGATTAGGAGTCCCGTCATTAAAATAAAGAGGATTAAAACTTGCAAGTCCTAAAAAGCGATCGACTACATAATTTCCGGTGAGTTTGGCAGCTATAAAACTGGAACCGGTCAGAAACTTGTATGTTTTTGCATATATTTCCGGTTCCTTGTTTTTAATCCAAAGAATCTTAGGCATGACATCACTAGAACATAGAGGGCGTCCATACCACTGACGAATCTGATCTTCGCCATACATTTCTGTGAGTTGTTCCATTTCGTCTGTTGCGCGTGCATCGATACCATACAGAATAGCTTTGCGCAGAGGGCGACATTGCTCATCGACCGGCAGGCAATCGGCTCCGAGTGCGCTTGTTCCAATAGCTTTGATATCATACGGAGAAACTTTAGATTTTTTAATCAGTGCATTACTGATGATACATAAATCCTCCCACCAGTCTTTATCAGCGTCGTGTTCATAGTATCCGGGTGCTGGATTTGTCATAGCATGTTCTGTTGCATGTTCTGCGATGATTTGCCCGTGAGAATCAATCAGTACTCCTTTACTGGAATTTGTTCCTGTATCAATTCCCATAAAATAAGACTCTCTCATAATTGAAGTACTCCTTTCAGAATGAGAATATAAGTTGTTAAAACAAGTGATATAGATACAATACTCTTTTAATTGCGGCTATATACGATTTGTCCGTTGACGAATGTTACGTCTACCTTACGCGAACGGATAGTTTCAATAGAAGTTTCAAACAGATTTCCATCGAAAACGATAATATCGGCTTTTTTACCGCTCTCCAGTGTGCCAAGTTCTTTTTCCTGATATAGATTATAAGCTCCGCCGGCACTCCATGCAGTTAGTAATTCCGGGATAGTCAACATATTTTGTTTGTTAAAGGTCTCGTCACCTTCAGGGAAATAACCACCAACTGCATGATAGATAGATTCAGGGATATCATCAATGAGAAGTGGAAAATCAGTTCCGCAGCTCAGCAACACTCCGCTGTCGACCATTTTACGTCTATTCCAGTAATATTGTCCTCGCTCCATGCCAATTTTTTCTTCAATCATAGCGAGTTTGTCTTTTCTGTTGGCAATCGCCTGAATCTGAGGATATATTTCAGCAATAACACCCAGTTTACCCATGTGTTCCAAATCATTTGGATCGCTGAATTCAAGGTCAGTGATGCTGTGGCGGTTTACAAGTTTTCCATTCTTATCTTTTTTACAAGATTCATAAATGTCTAATACTTTTGAAATAGCAGCATCTCCCTGGGCATGTAATGAAAAGCGAAATCCTTCTGCGTCTGCTTTGCGGGCATCACTTCCCAAAAGATCCCAGTCAATGTTCAGTGCACAGGTTGTGTCGGCACACAAATAAGGAACTTTTAAATCGCCACAAAGTTCACTTATAGATCCATCGGTCATTTGATTGTATCCGGAAAAACGGACAAACTCACCTTGAAATTTTTCGCGCATTGCTTTACCGTATGCAAGGTTTAAGGGTTGGGCAACAGGCTGGCTCATAAAGTTCACACGAACTGTTAAGGCATTTTCTGCCTCTAATTCTGCAAGGATATCAGTGAATCCATAGAACTGGTCGAACCCCATTTCTTTTATAGAAGTGATCCCCTTACTATTCATCATTTTCATGTAGCGTTTAAATTCCGGAATAATAAAGTCTCTGTCTCCTAATAAGTCAGGTAAGAGGCGGACATAACTTTCAGGATAGCAAGTATCAGGAGTAAATTGGTAGCGCTCCATAGCAGCCCGATTCATCCAACAAGTTTCACAACCATCTGCAAATAGAAGAACCGGACGATTAGGAAAAGATTCATCTAATAAAGTTGTATTTACCGGGTGTATCACTTCTGGATTCCATCCATGGCCAAAAGCAGGTTTGTCGGAAGGAATTTTTTGTGCATATTCTTTGACAATAGTAAGGATTTCTTCCTGGGAAGAAGCACCTGATAAATCAATTCCTACAAATCCAACAGAATAACCGGTAAAGAAGCAGTGTACATCTGAGAATCCAGGTGTAATTGTTTGATCGCCATAATCAAGATATTTTGTATTAGTATCTACTATTTCAGATGGGACAGGGCCTTTTCCAACAGAAAGTATTCGATCATTTCTGATGGCGATATATCCTGAAATGGGCATTTTTTCTGTGGCTGTAAAAATACAGTCTGATAATAAAATGCAATCTGCGCATTCACACATTGTTTTTAAGCCTCCTTATTTTTTATTAATTTTATTTTTATAGGAAAATAAATTTGAGATAGTGTATTAAGAGGAAAAGCGAGGACATCCTCAAATAACAAGGACGACCCTGAATGAGTCAGACATCTGGTATGTATGTCGGAATCACCAGATGTCTGGACTTTAATGAATAAAAGACATCGAAATGTTCTAACAGATAGTGCACTCTATCTGTAGAATACTTATAATTTATCAAAGATAGAACGTATTGACAACTGGAGGGATAACTAAAAAATAAACAGCAAAATAAGTGTATCTGATGGAACTGGCATAAATATGTAACGGGAATATACCGATATATAAAAATTGAATAAATATTAATATATATATACAAGTATTATTGGTTAAAAACATATAAGTGGTATGAAATTACAAACATGGATAATATGGTTATAGGAATTTATACATTTTTTATATTTGAATTTTAGGTCTCTTGCGAATAGAAAACAAGTATGAAGTTATTATATACTGTTTTTAACGAAAACAAAACGAAGAGAGGAGGAATAAGATAATGTTAAAAGTTGGAATGTTTACATCAGGGTATCAACGGAATCCACTGGAGCATTGTTTTATGGATGCCAAAGAGTACGGCTATGACTATATTGAGCTTTGGGGAGGACGGCCGCATGCATATGCACCGGATTTAAAGGCAGGAGAGATTAATGAGGTGCGCCGGTTAATTGAAAAATATGAAGTGCCGGTGGTGGGGTATACACCGGAACACAATGCATATCCTTACAATTATATGATTGGTTCAGAGTCCCAGAGAAGAGATGCTATTGAATATTTGAAGTTATCGCTTGATATGGCAAAAGAAATGGGGGCAGAATTTGTGCTTACAAGTCCTGCAAATGGGGGATATCTTGCTACATATGATGAATTGTGGGGAAGATTGGAAAAGAATATTCAAGAATTAGGGGACTATGCTGCAAAGTTAGAAGTAAAACTTGTAGTTGAGGCTCTGACACCGTATGAATCTAATTTCTTTACAAGGGCAAATGATTTGGTAGAGTTGTTTAGAAGGGTGGATAATCCATATGTCGTTGGTATGTGTGATATTGTTCCGCCGTTTGTGCAGCATGAGAGCATTATGGCTTATTTCGATAAGCTCGGAGATAAAATGGAGCACATGCATATTGTTGACGGAGAAAATGGTTCAGATACACATATGATACCAGGGGAAGGAACTATTCCAATCAAAGAAATGCTATATGAAATGAAAAGAATCGGTTATGATAAGACTGCAACGCTTGAATTGGTTACAAATTATATTAATGAACCGCGTTTTTATGCGAAACGTGCCATTGATAATATGCGTGAGTTAATGACACAGGCAGGAATTGTGTAAGAAATATAAGAGTGAATAAAAAAGTAATGAATTTTTAAAAAATTGTAACAGCGGAGTCGGACTGCTGTTTACGATATAAAAAGACGTCGAAGCCTATATGTAATGAACAAAAAGGGAAAGATTATGCACAAGTCTTTTCCAATATATCTAAAAGGAAAGGAGAGTTTTCATGTCTGAAAACAAAAACGAACTTGGCCGTAAACTTGGTCTTGGCGCTGTTATTGCACTCGGCGTTGGTACTACAGTAGGCTCTGGTATTTTTTCATCTTTATCTGAGGTAGCAAATGCTGCCGGCAGCAGCTTGTTTCTGGTATTGGCATTCATTATAGGTGGATTGCTGCAGATTCCGGCAAACTTTGTATATTCTGAATTGGCATCTGCTTATCCGGAGGATGGCGGGCAATACGTTTATTTCCGTGAGGCCGGATCACGTCCGCTTGCATTTTTGTGCGGTTGGATTAGTTTCTGGGCGACAGATCCACCGTCAATTTCAATCATGGCATTGGCAATTGTAAACTATCTCGCATTTTTTATTCCAATACATGGCCTTGCACTGAAAATGGTTGCGGTAGTATTTGTGTTGATTTTTATGGGAATGCATTTACGTTCTGTAGAAGGCGGCGGTAAATTCCAGACAATTATCACAGCTCTTAAAATTTTACCGTTTGCTTTGGTTATAGGTATTGGCTTATTTAATCTTCAGGGAGATATGTTGTTATCTTCTGCACCGCTGGAAGGATATGCATCCAGTGGAATTGCTGCTTTGATTGCGGGTGTAGCTGCCACAACATGGTCATATGATGGTATGGGAGCTGCGTGTTATATGTCAGGAGAGATTAAAAATCCAAAAAAGAATATGCCACGTGGTCTGATCCTTACGGCAATTGTAGTGCTTACTCTTTATGCAGGACTGACATTTGTAGCTTCTGGAATTCTTTCTATTGATGAAATGGCTACATCTGAGGCACCAATTGCATTACTGGCATCTAAACTTCCGGGAATAGGACATTATGCAGGTACGATTGTTGCAGTTATGGCAATTATCGTAGTAATTGGTTCTTTATCTTCCTGCATTATGTATCAGCCTCGTATCGAGTATGCTATGGCGAAAGATAACTTATTCTTTAAATCTTTTGCGAAAGTTCATCCGAAATATGAGACACCTTATTTTTCGATTATTGTGCAGTGTGCTGTAGCGATTGTATTAATTTTTGCTTCAAACTTGTCAGCACTGCTTGGATACTTTACAATGGTAGCATTGTTGAAGAATGTATTTACATTCTGTACAATTTTTGTACTTCGCAAAAAAGGAAAAGAGCATGGATATGATCCGTCTTATAAATGTCCAGGTGGACCGATCATGCCTCTTATCGCGATTATTATGACAAGTACACTTATCTGGGGTGAACTTACATATGCACCGGTGCAGAGCTTAATCTGTGCATTTATTGCGGTGGCTACAGGACTTCCGGTATTCTATTACTGGGATAGAAAAAATAAAAAAGAAAAAGAAAGTGCATAATTGTTGAATTCCAGCAATTAGAAAAAGGTGAGGCTGTATGGAGAAACTGAAAAAGATTCGTCCATTGGATATGGCGATGGAACAGATTGAATGGTATATAAAAGAAAATCAATTAAAACCACACGAGAAACTTCCGAGTGAGCGGGAAATGTGTACACTGTGGCAGATGAATCGTTCCACTCTTCATGCAGCTATTCAACAATTAGTTGAAGAAAGAAAATTATATAGTATAAAAGGATCCGGAACTTATGTTGCGCCTCCGAGATTAGTGAGAGACATTCGGGTGGTTCAGTCTACCTCGGAGGCGATGAGGAAAACAGGATATTTTTTGTGGACAGAAGTGTTGATTTCAAGGATTGAGCTGTGTGATGAATATATTGCAAGAAAACTCCGAATAAAAGAGGGGGATAAAGCATTTCATTTATATCGGTTGCGGATTAGGAACAATGTTCCTCTGATGATCGAGAATAGTTATATTAACTATGGAAAGTGTGAAGGGGTGGAAACACATAATTTTGCAGAGGAATCGCTTTATAAAGTACTGGGAGATTCAGGGATATTGTTGACGAAAGGAAGAGAAAAGATTGGAATCACATTTGCCACAGAGGAAGAAGCAAGATTGTTAAAGGTAGAAGAAGGACAATATTTGTATTACCAGGCAGGTGTTGTAAATGATATAGGCGGAGAAAGCATTGAGTTCTTCAGAATCATGGCACGACCTGATCAGGTACAGTATACGAATGTTCTGACAAGAACAGATACCGGATCAGAAAGGAGCGATACTGTATGAGATTAGCGGCAGTTGGAAGTAACTGTATTGACTATTATAACAATATAGATGGAGGAAAAGCATTTCCAGGAGGCGGACCGGTAAATATGGCAGTTTATACAGTCCGTCTAGGAGGGGAGGCTGCATATATCGGACCGGTAGGGGATGATGCCTATGGGCGGATTATGATAGAAACGATGAAAGAGAGGGGAGTTGATACTTCGCATCTGCGTGTGGAAAAAGGAAAAACGGCGATTACCCAGGTTGAACTGATAGATGGGGAAAGAGTATTTGGGGATTACGATGAAGGTGTGTTACAGAATTACAAACTTACAGATGAAGATATTGATTATATTAGAAATTTTGATGTTGTGATCTGTGATGTATGGGGAAAAGTAGAGGGACAGTTTAAAGAACTGAAAGAAAAAGGAATTGTCACTGCGTTTGACTGTGCAACGAGTCCAACATCTGAGGAGAGTGAAAAAGCGATACCGTACACAGATTATCTCTTTTACTCTGTAGATACAGGGGATACGAGAGAAGTAAGAAAACAAATGGAAGAAATTCAAAAGCAGGGCCCTAAGCTTGTCATCTGTATGATGGGGGAAGAAGGAAGCCTGTGTTATGATGGAGAGACATATCATCGGTTTGGAATTGTTCCTTGTAATCAACTGGTAGACAGTATGGGAGCTGGGGATAGCTATATCGCTGGTTTTTTAACAGGGATTGTAGAAGGGCTTTCTATAGAAGCTGCAATGGAAAAGGGTGCAGCAAATGCAACAGAAACATTAAAGTACTTTGGAGCATGGTAATGAAAAGGTAAGGAGTCGAAATATGAAAACTGCCTGTAAAAAGATGATTGCCCAACAGGTGGGCGAGATTCTGCGAATAGAAATAGAAGAGGGGGAATTGTATCCGGGAACAAAAATACCTTCGGATACTGAACTCGCAGAAATGTTCGGTGTGCAGAAGCAAATTGTGAGAACAGCCATTGATGTTCTAGTCAAAGAGGGATTGCTGAAATATATTTCGGATAAAGAAGTGTATGTTTTAGGGCATAAGATTGAACGTAATATGGAGAAGTTAGAAGGTTTTACGCAGACGATGCTGGATAGGAATATGAAACCGTCTTTTAAAATTGTGTCCAAGTATTTAAGGATGGCAGGTAATCTGTATGGAAATATGTTCGGCATTGAACCGGAAGAGCCGGTTTTTTATATTAAGCGCATGTGTTATGCTGATGGAGATCCGATTTCTCTGGAGGAATTGTATATTCCACATTATTTGATTCCCAAAATGGAAGGGATTGATTTGTCGGTATTTTCCTTATATGAAGTATATGAAATGTATGGGATTCATCTGGCAAAGGCAGAGCAGACATTGGATTTGGTTCGCCCTGGTTTAGGTGATGCAAAAATCTTAGGAATAGAGGCAGGAACGCCGGTGATGCTATTTCAAAGCCTTACACGTGATACAAATGGCAGGGCAATCGAATTCAACCGTAATTATGTGCGTGGTGATAAATGTAACTTTAATGTACAATTTTCAGATAGAAGGTAAAAAGAATGGGGT
>JAPFCT010000409.1 GCA_026169575.1 Faecalimonas sp. | reverse complement strand
TCTCCAGGTCATAGGCATGCATCGGCTGTCCGTACTCTTCCATCACATAGTTTGTGATATCGACCAGGTTATTGATCGGGCGGATTCCGACGGATGCCAGTCTTCTCTGCATCCATTTCGGAGACGGTCCCACTTTGACATTTTTTACAACTCTTGCACAGTAACGCGGGCAGCGGTCTGCATCTTCCTCCGTTACTTTAATGTAATCGTTGACATCCTCACTGTTTCCAGTCTCTGCCACAACCGGAGGATGAAATTCTTTTCCAAATGTCGCTGCCGCTTCTCTTGCGATTCCAACTACACTGAAGCAGTCCACACGGTTTGATGTCACTTCGTATTCAAATACGACATCGTTTCTTCCAAGCGCTTCGATCGCGCTGCTTCCGACAACCGCATCGTCCTCAAAAATGTAGATTCCATCTTCTGCCGCTTCCGGATACATGTCCTTTGTAGATCCAAGTTCTTCGATCGAGCACATCATACCAAAGCTGTCTACCCCGCGCAGCTTTCCTTTTTTGATCTTAATTCCACCTGCAACCTGCTTTCCGTCATGGCTTCCTGCCACACGTCCGCCGTCCAGTACGACCGGGATTTTTGCTCCTTCAAAAACATTTTTTGCTCCCGTTACGATCTGTACAGTTTCTGAGCCAACATTTACCTGGCACACAACAAGTTTATCTGCATCCGGGTGTTTCTCAATCTTCTCGATCTGCCCGATCACGATCTTCTCCAAATCTGCATCAAGCACTTCATATCCTTCTACCTTTGTTCCGGAAAGTGTCATCGCATCCGTATATTCCTGCGCTGTGACATCCAGATCCGGCACATATGCTTTTATCCATGATAATGATGTATTCATGTTTCTATTCCTTTCTCACTTCGATATTTCTGACTTTCTCACATTTCCATTTTCCTGAAAACGGACTTTCCGGAGAATTCTGTCTTACGTTTCTCCACATGCTTCTCCGGCTTTTTCTGCTCTTTTTCTGATAAATTCCACTCTGTTTTAGAACTGTTTTAAGAAACGGATGTCATTTTCATAGAGCAGACGCATGTCGTCAATCTCATATTTTAACAGTGCAATACGCTCCAGACCGACACCGAATGCAAATCCGTTGTACTCTTCCGGATCAATTCCGCACATTTCCAGTACATGCGGGTGAACCATACCGCATCCTAAGATCTCAATCCATCCGGATCCTTTACAGAAGCGGCATCCTTTTCCTCCACATTTGAAACAAGTCACATCCACCTCAGCGCTCGGCTCTGTAAATGGGAAGTGATGCGGTCTGAATTTTGTCTTTGTCTCCGGTCCGAATAACTCTTTGGCAAATACTTCCAGCGTTCCTTTTAAGTCTGCAAAAGAAATATTTTTATCGATCACAAGTCCTTCAATCTGGTGAAAAGACGGAGAATGTGTCGCATCCACTTCATCCGAACGGAATACACGTCCCGGAGCGATCATACGGATCGGAAGTTCTCCCTTTTCCATCACACGGGCCTGCACCGGGGAAGTCTGTGTACGAAGTACGATATCTTTATTAATATAGAAAGTATCCTGCTCATCTTTTGCCGGATGATCTGCCGGAATATTCAACTTCTCAAAGTTGTACTCATCGTATTCCACTTCCGGTCCTTCCACAACCTCATATCCCATTCCAATGAAGATACGTTCCACTTCTTCCAGCGCGATCGTATTCGGATGACGGTGTCCGACCATATTTTTCTTCGACGGCAGTGTCACATCGATGACTTCGGATTTTAACTGCTCCTCGCGAAGCGCTCTTTCCATCTTTTTCTTTGTCTCTTCTAACAGCTGTTCGATTGCCTCTCGCGTCTCATTGACAAGCTGTCCAACCTTCGGTCTGTCTTCCGGGGCAACATCTTTCATCCCTTTTAAGACCGCTGTCAGTTCTCCTTTTTTCCCAAGAAATCTGACTTTTACATCATTCAGTTTTTCCGGTGCATCAGCAGCCTGGATCAGTCTGACTGCTTCTTCTTTGATGCTCTGTAATTTTTCCTTCATCTTTTCTGATTCCTCCTAAATAAAAAAATCCCCGTCCCAAAAAGGGACGAGGTCTATCGCGGTACCACCCTAATTCCTGCTCGTAAGAGTCAGGCTCTCGGACTGCGTAACGTGCAGATACGTCATCTTCTACTGAGTTCCCGGACATCGGTTGTCTAGGATCCTTTCTAAAATGCAGCTCCCGTGGGAAATTCGATCCCTATCTGAACTAAAGGAAACTTCCAGCCGATGATCTCCTCTCTCTGTTAGAAAATAGTTCTCTACTGACACGTTCAACGCCTTTGCTTTATCAATAACTCATCTGATTGTCTGAATCACTTATTATTCTATCATAGGTTTTTATGATGTCAAGCCTTATTTTTTTGTACATGGAGTAATAGAAAGTGTATAACCAAGTGGAGCAAGTATTTTAAACAATGTATCAATCTTGGGAATCGTTTTCATACTTTCCATTCTGGCAATGGCAGGCTGCTTAATTCCCGATAATTCTGCCAGTTCTCTTTGTGACAATCCCTTTGATTCTCTTGCTTCAATAATTTTACCAATTAACTCTACCTGAAAATTAATTTGTTCACGTTCTTCTTGAGATACATAATCGTCATCATTGAACATTTCATCAAAATTTGTATATTTTTTCATAATCATTCTCCTTTTCTTTTTATCCAATCCTGAATATTTGACAATGCTTTCTCAATTTCTTTTTTCGGAGTCTTTTGTGTTTTCTTTATAAAATGATGCACTAACACAAATTTATCATCTTTCCAATAAAAGAAAAAGATTCTATTCTTCAACGGTCTTAATTCCCATAAATTTCCTTCTATATGTTTTACAATCGGATTTCCTACTCTCGTTCCATATTCTTCCAGTGCTTTCATATATGAAAAAATTTTATTTTTGTTTATTCTTGCATTCTTATCTGTTTTAGCCTTTTTGGCAAGCTCATAAAAATAATCTGCTATTTCTGAGTGACCATTTTTATCTTCATAAAATTCTATTTTGTACATTTTTCTTTTGTAATCCTTTCTTGATTACATGATAACATAAATGTTATCTTATTTCAAGCCTTCTCTCGGTCTTTACTTGCTTATATAATTTATAGTTCACACTTTAATATACTTTATTTCCTTTCCATACCGTTTTATTCCCCTCTGTTTAAAATCAAGAGAAAAATGCGAATATTTTCCTGAATTTGCAACTTCTCTCATCCAGGAAAACATCCGCATCTTTCTCTTGGGAATGTAATCACATCCTATTCCATTTGCCGGAAGTATTCATCAATAACCTCTTTCCAGTCTCCTTTGCAGATAATATGATGATTGCTGATCGGCGCATTTGCAAAATATTCCGTACCATCCGCAAGAGAAAGTTTCATCTGGGAACGGCACAGATCTTCCCGATGCATTGTCTCTATCAAATCGGCACGTCCTGCATAATATCTTTTCATCGTCTCGTCACATTTAAAAATGGTCATTGGCTGCGCCTTTATATCGCTTGCCACCGCAACGCCGATGCCTGATTCAAAATGAGTTGTCAGACAATACTCATCCGGCATATCGATTGGAAGTGTACAGTGTGCAAAAATAATCTCGCTTTTTTCCGGATCCATGCAGCTTGGATTTGCCATAAAGCCAGATTCTTGCGTAAGCGCATTTAAAACCATCATACTTACAAGGCTCTTCTGATCCCCTTCACAAGCTGCCGGGATTCCTTCTGCATTTAATATCGCAAGTGCCAGGCAGCCTGTCGTGTGGATCATCTCCAAAAGATCAAAACATTTTACAGTAACACCGGAAAGATTGTATTTTTCAATCAATCGTTTCAGTGCTCCATAAACATGTAATGCTTTTTCTATTTCTTCTATATTAAACGATTTCTTTTTTAGTTCTTCTGTATACTTGTTTTCCGGATAGCCGCCTTTCTGATATTCATCCACAAGTTCCTCCAAGCCGAAAAGTACTGCTTCCATCCCACTTGTTCTTTTCAATGTTTCAAAATCTGAATCACTTGCGATCAGTCCCCCGGGTTCTCCAAAACATCCTAATCTGGCATGCGCCAGTTTTTCTTTTGCTTCCGCTACTCTTGTTAATACGGCAAGCCGCTTTGCAATAACTTCGGCGGATCCATGCAGAATCTCGCCTTTTAATTGATGCTCCTGCAAAAATCCCATAATTTCCATAGAAGCCGCCAGCGAATTATAGGCCGGTGTAGTAAGGAGAATATAAGGTTCTTTCGTCTGTTCATAGATAGCTTCAAAGCCCCGTTCTGCTCCACCGGATGCAATGAAATATACCGGAAGAGCCTGATGCTTGACTTCCTCCATTTCCGCACATACAATCTTTTCTCCAAGCGCATCGCCTAACTCTTTTAAAAACTTGTCACTGTATGACGGAATATTTCTGTCGTTGCACTCTGCCGGTCCCATCAAAAATTTCACTTTTAATTCACCCATTTTGATTCCTCCTAATCTACATGTAATGTTTTATAAATATATTCCTTATATTTCTGCGCATCCAGTTTACTGCAAATAAATACATTCGGTTCTTTTCCCGAGAAAAAATTAGAGTCAACAAGCACACTTCCATAACTAGGTCCATTTGAAACATCTACTTCACAATAATATTTTTCACATTGATCGATACACTCCGGATAAAGAGCTGCAGCCATTGCCGACGGATCTGCCATATCAAGATAATAATCCCCAAATCTTTCCCGGTTCATTTCCAGCAGACATCTGTTGCAGTCAATGGCAAATTTCCCCAGTTCACTTCCGGTGCGGATTTTTTCAATCTCCTGCGGATTTAACATACTGTCGCCAAGACATGCATCCCAGCCTACAAAAATAATTTCTTCCAGTCCCGATTCCACAACGATCTTCGCTGCTTCTGCATCCTGCCATATATTAAACTCAGCTACCGGAGTTACATTGCCAGCCCCAAGCCCGGCTGTTCCCATAATGACGATGCGTCCTGCCTTCTTCATCGTCTCATAATCGAGCCGGATTGCAAGTGCAAGGTTCGTAAGCGGACCCAGTGCTACAATATCAATCTCTCCTTCCTCGCTTGCCCGAAGCGCCTCAAGCATTTTCAGCACACCATTTCCATCCTGCACTTTCAGGTGCTGCGGTACAAGCCCAATATCACCCATACCGTCATTTCCATGTGTTTCGTGCGCATAAATCAGTTCTTTCAAAAGCATTTTCCCACATCCTTTATATACCGGCGGTTCATATGACTTTGCATATTCAATTGTCGTCAGTGTATTAAGCGCTGCCTGATCTACATGTACATTGCCTGATACTGCAACGCACATAAGAACTTCATAGTCCGGATCATTTAGTGCCATTGCGATCGCCATCGCATCATCTGAGCCACAGTCTGTATCAATTATAATCTTTTTCCTTCTATCCATTGTTTTTTCCTCCTATTTCCCCGGGAAACTATGATCCAAAGGCTCTGCTGTCATGTTACGGTATTTCCTCTGCATTTGCTTTGTCTCTTTCAATTAAAATCTTAACCGCATCACACGCAAGTTCGATTGTATGATCATTCATACTTCCATATGCCATAATCGCCCCGGCTCTTGCGCCCCTGACAGAAGACACGATAAACAATGCGGCAGTTTCCATTTCTGATGCCATCACCCGGCTCTTCTCCCATGCCGTCCACCGCTGATGCAGTCTGTCACTGTTCGGCATACTGTCCGGATCATGCTGACCGTAGAAAGAATCTTTGGACTGTGCGATTCCCTCTGCAAATTTATAACCTTTCTTCGCACATGCTTTTGCAAGTGCATCCGTCACATGCCGGTCTGCCATCGCCGGATATTCAATCGGGACATAGTGGATTGTTGTTCCTTCATCTCTTACCGCTCCCGTAATGATCACCCCTTCCAGACTCTCATCATAGCTTTCCGGACTTACCCTTCCACAAGTTCCAATCCGGATAAAGGTATCTGCGCCACAGTGGATCAGTTCCTCAACGGCAATCGCGGCTGAAGGGCCTCCCATTCCTGTGCTCGTAACAGAAACCTTCACTCCATTTAAGGTACCCGTCCAGGTCTTATGCTCTCTGTTATGTGCAACTAGCCTGGCCTCTTCCAGATGCTTTGCGATGATGTCTGTGCGAAATGGATCTCCCGGCAAAAGTACATATCTTCCTACATCCCCTTTTGCACAGCAAATATGATATTGTTGTCCCTCTTTATTTGTTACATCTTTACTTTGAACCGCCATTTTCAAATCTCCTTCCCATATATTTTCTATTTCTCTTCCGGTTTTACATCTGTGGTGTTTATCCACAATATAACGGTAGCCAGAATACTGACTGCTGCCATTAAAATTGCATATCCGACAGACATATGGATTCCAAGTGCTGACACTACCATGCCGGTGATGATCGGGGTGAGAATATCCGAGGCGCCACTTGCTGTCGCAACAAGTGAACTTGCCACACTGATTCTTTTGTATCCGATTCTTGTCGCAATCGTTACGATCACGCTAAATAGTACCCCTAAGAAAAAGCCTGCCACAAAAAAGCAGATAAAATAGATTTCCACACGATTTATGACCATTGATAAAAGCAGCGCTGCTCCTGCCAGTACAAAATTTCCCAGCAGTACAAACTGTACACTTACTTTTTTCAGGATTATCACGAACAAAAATGATCCGCAGACACACCCGATATTATAGACAGTCAGCATAAATGCTGAGGTTGCCTGCGAAATCCCGATTCCTTCCGCAAAGCTGGATATATAAAGTCCAAGCGTATTTACAACCGCACTGTATGCCGCACATACAACAAACATTGCTGTATACGCTATCCATGCCCTCTTTACATACAATGGCTTTACATTTTCTTCCTGCCCCTGCCCGGTTCCTTTTCCATCTAATTTTACAAACGGAATGATAACAAGCATCACGATCGGTACGACCAGCAAAATATAGTATGCATAGTAAAACGGAAGACTGTTTGACAGTAACAGTCCAACGAGAAATGGAGTTGCAAAACTTCCAAGTCCAAACAGCGCCTGCCCGGCACTGAGCGATCCTGCATAATTTTCTTTTGCTACCATGCTTAAAAGAAGCGGACATACCGTATCCTGGGCTCCCATTCCAACTCCTCCTAAAAATGCGAAACACATTCCCGCATAATAATTTATGATCGTCGGAATGCCGAACAAAAATGCTGCTACCATAAGTACTCCGCCTGCCAGTACTTTCATCGGTCCGAATTTTTCTACCATCCGTCCCGTGAAATATACTGTCGACAGTCTTCCCATTGCATATGCAGATCCGAGCAGTACCACTTTTTCTAAATCCATGTCATATAATTTGACAAGATGCGGAAGACTGCTTCCTACTACAATGCAGGCAGCGCCCGTAAGAAAGTACATGGCAAATGCCAAAAACGCAATTAATCTCTTTTTTCTCTGCATACTCTTTCCCTGCCCATTATTTTTTCTACTGCCTCATCAATGCTGATGACACCGCCTTCAATTCCCAAAGCCCTGCAGACACGACTCACATAAGGCTGTTTCAGCATCGCTTTTTCCAGTGTTTCAAAATCCCAGAATATTTCTGACGGAGTTCCTTCCCTTACGACCTTTTTCTTTGCCATAACAATAATCTTTTGAAAATTGTCTGCCACAAATTCCATATCATGTGAAATAGTGATCACTGTTTTCCCATGTTCATGAAGAAGTTTTAAGATATTTCCAAGTCTCTGATTCCCTTCCATATCCTGCCCTGCAGTCGGTTCGTCAAAGATTAAAATATCCGTATTCATTGCAATCACCGCTGCAATCGTAACAAATTTTCTTATGGACAGCGGAAGGTTAAACGGATTCTCATCTTTATATACATCCATTC
>JAPFCT010000145.1 GCA_026169575.1 Faecalimonas sp. | reverse complement strand
TCGTATTGAAATATTATTATTTTACATGCAGGGTGAAAACTGTGAAGAGAACAGAGCAAGGGAGGAAGAACAGATTATGATGATCAACAAGCGGTTAATCAGAGAGATGGAAGAGACAAAAAAGTATATCGGGATGCAGGTACTGCTCCAGTGGGCAGCGCTCCTCTGCAATATCTGCCTGATTTTTTACATTTCCTACGCGTTATGGCAGGTTACAGAGGGAAATGCGAAACGGTTGTCGCTTCCTTTCGGGGCAGGTGTTTTTGGAACTGTGATCGCGATACGGTATGTGCTGCTGAAACTGGAGGCATCGTATTCCCACCGTTCCAGTGCGTATGTCAAAAAGAAACTCCGCCATCGCATTTATGAGCATCTGCTGAAGGTGGGGGAGAAGTATGAGGAGACGTTTTCCACCTCTGAGATTCTGCAGGTGTCGGCGGAAGGTGTGGAGCAGCTTGAAATTTATTTTGGGAAATATCTCCCACAATTATTTTACAGCCTGCTTGCACCGGCAACACTTTTTGTTCTTGTTTCCTTTATGAGTGTGAAGGTGGCTCTGATCTTATTTTTATGCGTGCCGCTGATCCCGGCATTGATCATTGCAATCCAGAAATTTGCGAAAAAGCTGCTGGCAAAATACTGGGGAAGTTATGTGCAGCTCGGCGATCATTTCCTGGATAACATCCAGGGGCTGACAACGCTGAAGGTATATCAGAGCGATGCGTATAAAAATGAAGAGATGAATCAAGATGCGGAACATTTCCGTAAAATCACAATGAAAGTACTGACGATGCAGCTGAATTCCGTGACGCTGATGGATCTGATCGCTTATGGAGGAAGCGCACTCGGTGTAATCTTTTCCTGCCTGGAATTGCAGGCTGGTAATCTCAGCGTGGTGCAGGCGCTGGCGATCATTTTGCTTGCGGCAGAATTTTTCATTCCGCTTCGCCTGCTCGGATCCTTTTTCCATATCGCGATGAACGGAATGGCGGCAAGCGACAAGATGTTCCGTCTGCTTGATCTGAAAGGGCAGGAGTCTGATGCGGATGAGAAAAAAGAAGAAAACGCAGGAACGGATGAAACAGATTATTCTGGAGTGTGCGCAGCGGAGAATGAAGGAGCGTATGCCGTTGCTGCAAAAGAAGTGACATTTAGCTATGAGGAGGGACAGGAAATCCTGAAAGCAGTTACGGTAGAGATCCCCGCAAATTCCTTTGTGTCGATCGTGGGGGAATCCGGATGCGGGAAGAGTACGCTGGCATCACTGTTTATGGGATATCAGACTGCGCAGAAAGGCGTGGTACTGGCAGGCGGAAGAGATATCCGAAGTGTTTCTTCCCGGGAGCGCATGAAGCAGATGACACTTGTGTCCTTTCAGAACTATCTGTTTAAAGGGAGTGTCAGAGAAAATCTGCTGATGGGAGATCCGGATGCGTCTGAGCAGGAACTGTTTGAAGTGCTCAAGAAAGTGAATCTGTATGAGTTTTTCCAGACGCAGAACGGACTGGATACGATGATGGATGAGCAGGCGGCGAATTTATCCGGCGGGCAGAAACAAAGACTCTGTATTGCAAGAGCGTTGCTCCACGACAGCGGGCTTTATATTTTTGATGAGGCGACAAGCAACATTGATGTGGAAAGTGAAGAAATTATCCTGCATCTGATCAGAAATCTTGCGAAAGAGAAGACGGTAATACAGATTACGCACCGACTTGCAAATGTTGTGGACAGTGATCAGATCTATATGATGCAGAAAGGCTGCGTGACCGAGAAAGGAAGCCATGCGGAACTTCTTGAAAAGCAGGGAGCTTACGCTGAGATGTACCGGCTCCAGAGAACATTAGAGGAATATAGAGAAGAGGAGGCAGTATAATGAAGAGAAGAAGTGGGATCAAAATCATCATGCAGCTGATCGGACTGGTCAGACCAATGTGGCTGATCATGACCGGGGCAGTCATTCTGGGTGTGATCGGATATCTCTGCGCGACGTTCATCACGATTCTGGGAGGATATGGGATTCTTGGGATCTTCGGAGCAGAGACCGGGATTGAGATAAAGACGGTATTCATCGGTGTGGGAGTGCTTGCGCTGCTCAGAGGAGCGCTCCGCTATGGGGAGCAGGCGGGAAACCATTATATCGCATTCCGGCTGCTGGCGCTGATCCGGGATAAAGTATTTCAGAAGCTCCGGCAACTGGCTCCGGCGAAACTGGAAGGAAAAGATAAGGGAAATCTGATCGCGATCATCACAAGTGATATTGAACTTTTAGAAGTATTTTATGCACACACGATCTCGCCGGTCTGCATTGCAGTTTTGACTTGTGTGGTGATGCTGGTATTCTTCGCAGGATATCATCTGGCGCTGGCAGTGATCGCGCTTGCAGGTTATGTAACCGTCGGCGGAATCCTGCCGATGCTCACAAGTAAGATGGGAAAAGAAGATGGAAACCGTTACCGCAACCAGTTTGGGGAGATCAACACGTATTTTCTTGACAGTATCCGTGGACTGCGCGAAGTGATCCAGTATGACAGTGGGGAAAAGCGGTTAAAAAAGATCGATCAGCAAAGCGGGGAGCTGACGAAACTGCAGGGGAGACTAAAAAAATGTGAAGGGACAGCGAGAGCAAACTGTGACAGTGCGATTCTTTTCTTCTCCTTTCTGATGCTGTCTGTCTCCATCTATCTGTACCAGAAAAACATGCTGACTGCAGAAGGTGTCGTGATCAGTACGATTTCCATGCTTGGGTCGTTCGGACCGGTGACGGCGCTGAGCAACCTTGCAAATAATCTTCTTCACACCTTTGCAAGTGGAAACCGGGGGCTGGAACTGCTGGAGGAAGAGCCGCTGGTTGAAGAAGTAGAGGAAACAGAAAAAGAGCCGTCCTTTGCGGGATTTTCGATGGAACATCTCAGTTTTTCCTACAAACAAGGCGGGGAAGAAGACAAAATTCTGTCGGATGTTTCGCTGGAAATTCCGAAAACCGGGATACTTGGCATTGTAGGAAAGAGCGGCTCGGGAAAGTCTACCTTGATCAAACTGCTGATGAGATTCTGGGATGCGGCAGAAGGCGAAATAAAAATTTCAGGAAAGCCGATCAAAGCATGGAGTACCAACGGTCTCCGGTCGCTGGAAAGTTATGTGATCCAGGATACCTATTTGTTTGAAGATACTATTGAAAATAATGTAAAACTGGCGCGGCTCGGAAGCTCCCACGAGGAAGTTGTGGAGGCATGTAAGAAAGCAAACATCCATGCATTTATCGAGAGTCTGCCGGATGGATATGACACTGTAATAGGGGAAGGAAACCATCAGCTTTCCGGCGGAGAACGACAGCGGATCGGCATTGCAAGAGCATTTCTCCACGACAGTGAGGTCATTCTCCTCGATGAGCCGACAAGTAATCTGGACAGCTTAAACGAGGCGGAAATCCTGAAGGTGCTCAAAGAACAGCAGAAAGATAAGACGATTATCCTTGTGTCGCACAGACAGTCTACGATGAAGATTGCGGACCAGGTGATCAGGATGAAAGAAGGGAGGGCTTCTTAGGAGAAAAGAATGTGATATGGTAATAGAAAGAGGAGTTCGGGAAGGTCTCTGAAAACAGAAACGATATAAACAGAAGTAAAAAGTCAATAAAAAACAGAAATAAGCATATCTGAATGAAAAGTTCCTTAAGGGTAGAAGAAACTGTAAAAGGAATGAAAAATTCAGATATGCTTTTAATTTGTTGCAAAACGGTGCGAAGTGGTTTTCAAATGAACTGTTTGAAAAAATTAAAATTATAGTAAAAAGTATAAAAATTAAAATTATCTATTTGGGTATTCTGTATTGGTATGGAAAAATACTTATAGAGTATTTATTATAAATGAACATATATAGAAAATAATTCCCTATTTATATTGACATATATAATAGTAGTATATATAATAAACGATATAAAAGATACAAAGTATACAAAAATAAGGAAGAAGGAGTGGTGTGAGTGAAAAAATATGTAATCCGGAGAATGTTAGCAGGAATGCTAACTGTAATTATAGTGTTTGCTATAAATTTTGCCCTTATTAAAATGGCGCCAGGAGATCCGATTACAACATTGATGGGAAAAGAAAACAGCAGTCAGGAAATGAGAGAAGCACTGGAAGAAAAATATGGATTAAATAAGTCCCTGCCTTCTCAATTTTTCAGTTATTTGAAGACAGCTGTAAAAGGGGATCTGGGAACATCTATTATTTACAATCGTCCGGTAACAGACATGATTCAGGAAAAGGTCGTGGCAACGCTTTTGCTGGGACTGACTTCTGCAATTCTGGCAGCTGTTATTGGAACGTTGATGGGGATTTATGCAGCACGGAATGAGGGGGGACTCTTCGATATGATTTCGTCAGGAACCTCCTATACTTTCAACTCTATGCCGGCATTCTGGCTGGGATTAATGTTGATTATAGTGTTCTCGTCTAAATTGGGATGGTTTCCATCCTATGGAATGACAGATACAAGAGCCAGCTATACTGGTATGCAATATGTGATAGATGTTATGAAACATATGTTTTTGCCAGTACTGACTTTAACTTTGGTATTATTGCCTCAATATTTTAGAATTGCAAAATCTTCTGTTTTACAAGTGGCAAATGAAGATTTTATCACAACATTCAGAGCAACGGGAATGAGCGAAAAGAAAATTTTCAATAAGTATATTTTCAGAAATGCAATTCTTCCTACGATTACGATATTTGGAATTTCTATGGCATATTTAATCACAGGTGTTACCTTGATAGAGATTGTGTTTGCATGGCCGGGAATGGGAAGATTGGTAATGACAGCGATTAATCAGAGAGATTATCCTACCTTAATGGGGATTTATCTGATTATGTCTATATCAGTTGCTGTCGTAATGCTGATCGTAGATATTGTATACGCTATGTTAGATCCTAGGATAAGATATGAATAGAGGTGAGAGGATGCAGAATCATATGAAAAAGAGAATGCATAAATTAGTAAAGACGATACAAGGAGATAAGCAATTATTTGCAGGTATAGTTGGAATTGCAGCATTACTGTTTGTTGTGATAGCAGCCCCTGCACTGGCAACAGAGAATCCTTATCACTATGGAAAAGATATTTTAATGGGGTTAGGAGAAAATGGGCATTTGCTTGGGACAAATCATATGGGGCAGGACATCTACAGTATGATCATATATGGTGTCAGAACCTCATTGATGGTTGCGATCATATCAGCGCTGATTTCAGGAGTACTGGGGGTTCTGATAGGTGGGATTGCAGGTTTTTTTGGAGGAAAAGTGGATGCCGTCATTTCGGAAATTATTAATGTATTTATGATGCTTCCAAGTTTTTTCCTGATATTACTGATCATCGCATTATTTGGAAACAGTATATATAATGTCATGATTGTAATCGGAATTACAACGTGGCCGAGCAATGCAAAGCTGATGAGGGCACAGGCATTGTCGTTGAGGGAAAGGACATTTGTAAAAAGTGCTGAAGCGATGGGAGAGACGAGGATACAGATTCTGTTTAAATATATTATTCCGAATGGAATTTTCCCGGTGATCTCTAATACAACAATGGGAATGTCAAATGCAATTTTGACAGAGGCAGGTCTGTCGTTTTTAGGACTTGGAGATCCTGGAATCATCAGCTGGGGACAGATGATATATACTGGAAAACAGTATATAACAAATGCCTGGTGGATATCTACATTCGCAGGAGTTGCGATTATTATTACAGTATTAGTGTTTTACTTGCTGGGAGATGGACTGAATCACGTATTGAATCCAAAACATGTGAATGGAGGTGACAGATAATGAAAGAAATTCTCCAGTTAGAAGATGTAAATGTTACATATGTAAATAAAAACAAAAAAGTTTATGCAGTAAGGAATGCGACATTTTCTATAGAGAAGGGCGATTCACTGGGAGTTGTAGGTGAATCTGGATCAGGAAAGTCTACTTTGGCTATGGCACTGCTGCGCCTTCACAATGAGAAGAAAACAGAAATCAGTGGAAAAGCAATGTTTATGGGGAAAAATCTGATTGAATTATCCCAGGAAGAAATGAATGCAATCAGATGGAATGGAATTGCAGTAGTTTTTCAAAAAGCGATGAATGCATTAAGCCCTGTTCATAGAATCAGCGAGCAGGTAGAAGATATTTATCGTGTTCATAACTCGCAGGCTACGAAAAAGGAAATTGAGGAGAGAATGGTTTATTTGCTCAAACTAGTAAACCTTCCAAAGCGTGTCTACCATCTTTATCCGCATGAGATGTCAGGGGGTATGTTACAGAGAACAGCAATTGCAATCAGTTTGCTTCATAATCCTAAATTATTGATTTTTGATGAAGCTACGACGGCGCTGGATGTTGTGACCCAGGGGCAGATTCTTCAGGAAGTAGTTCAAATGGAAAAAGAGATGGATATGACACGTATTATGATTACGCATGATATGTCCGTAGTTGCAGCATCGTGTAACAAAGTTGCTGTAATGTATGCAGGGGAGTTCATGGAAATTGGATATGTAAAAGATATTTTTAAAAATCCAAAACACCCGTATACCTGTGGGCTGCTTACATCATTTCCGTCATTGAAAGGAGAAAATGCAAAATTAACAGCAATTCCGGGGTTTTTACCAGATTTATCGCAAAAAAATCAAGGGTGTATTTTTGCACCGCGGTGTGAGAGGGCAACAGAAAAATGCCGGGCGCAAAAGCCGGAACAGAAAAAACTCAAAGATGGACGATTGATTAAATGTTGGCTGTATGAAGGGGATGAGGAAAATGGCAGATAGACCATATATATCGGTAGAAGATGTTGCGATGTGGTATCCATATAAGAAAAATGAAAAAATTTTTTCAAGAAAAAAAGAGAAAGACTGGATTAAAGCAGTTGATGGAATTTGTCTGGGGATTGAACGGGGAGAAATTCTGGGAGTGATCGGAGAGTCTGGATGTGGAAAATCAACGTTAGGAAAAATCCTGACGGGGCTGGAAAAACCGACAAGAGGAGATTGCTATATCGAAGGTGTTTCCACGAAGAAAATGATAAAGGAGGATCATAAGAAGTTTTGCAGCAGGGTACAGATTGTATTTCAAAACCCGTTTGATACGTTTACACCCCGTGATACAATTGGAAAAATATTAATGCGTCCTTTGAACAATTATAAAATTGGGAAAAACGAAGAAGAACGCTATGAAATGTGTAAAAAGGCATTGGAATCAGGCGGCCTTAGACCGGCAGAGGATATTTTGAAACGATATCCGCATGAGTTATCTGGTGGGCAGCTGCAGAGAATCTCAATTATCAGATCGATGTTTCTGGAACCGGGTTTTATTATTGCAGATGAACCGGTTTCTATGCTGGATGTTTCTGTAAGGGCAGATATTATAAATATGCTGATAGAGTTGAGCCGTAAGAAGAATGCGGCAGTTATGTTTATCAGCCATGACATTGCTTTGACAAGATACATTTCAGATAATATTGCGGTGATGTATTTAGGGAGGATTGTAGAGTACGGACCAGCAGATGAAGTTGTAAAGAATCCGATGCATCCATATACAAAAACGTTGATTTCAAATTGTGCATCAGTCGATCCGGAAGACAAGGATGAGAGTATTGCGATAGACGGAGAACCGCCTACACCATTAAATCCGGGACCAGGATGTTATTTTGCACCGAGATGTTATATGGCATGCGAAGAATGTTACCGGTCTTATCCTGAAAAGAAAAACAAGGATGGGAAACACTGGGCAACTTGTCACAGATTAGCGGAAACAAAATAGGAAAACACTATTTAAGGAGGAAGTTTTATGATGAAAAAAAGAGCAGCATTATTACTTGCGGGAATTTTGATTTTTGGTGTGGCAGCAGGGGGCTGCGGCGGAGATTCCGGGGGAAAAGAGAAAGGAACGGAAGCAAAGCAGGAAAAGAGTGGAGGAAGTTCAGATGCATTTATCATCCGTGCAGTAGGTGATCCGATGACGTTCAATCCGGATATTACCGGAGATGATAATGCCTATCCGATCGTACAAAATATGTATCACCGGTTATGTGCACTGGATTCAAGCAAGCAAAATTTAGTTCCGGATGCAGCAAAGGAATGGGAATACAGCGATGATGCGAAAACACTTACATTTAAGTTGAGAGAAGACTTAAAATGGACAGATGGAGAAGCATTGACAAGTGAAGATGTGAAATATACGTTTGATACAATTAAGGCAAATCCGACCTACTATTTTAGTCCGAGTATGACAAATGTAGAATCCATTGAAGCTCCGGATGATTACACGGTTGTTTTTCATCTGAGCGAACCGGATGCATCTTTTGCATCGATTCTGGGCTGGTATGCTACATTTATTTTGCCAGAACATGTATATAACAATGGACAGGCATGGGAAGAAAACGAGGCAAATATGAAGCCGGTAACATCAGGTGCATATATGCTTGAAGAATATAAGCAGGGTGAGAGTATCACGCTTGTAGCAAATCCGGAATACCCGGAACCGGCAAAAATAGAAAAATTAATCTTTTCGATTATCCCTGATGAGGCAACAGCAGTCCAGGCACTGCAAAACGGGGAGATTGATTTTTATGAGAATTTTCCGGCTTCTTACGTAAAACAGCTGGAGGCAGATGAGAATCTTCGTGTTGTGGTCAATGAGTATCCGTCGCCGATGAGAATGGTATTCAACATGGATGATGAAAAGCTTTCGGATCAGGCATTAAGAAAAGCGATTTCGACTGCTGTTAATCGGGAAGAAATTTCAGAAAAAGTATTTGATGGAATTCAGAAACCGGAATACAGCTTATATCCAAGTATGATTGAGTGGGCTGCTAATACAGAAGATACTGCTCCGGAGTTTAATATTAAAGAAGCGCAGAAAATTTTGGAGGATGCAGGATATGAGAAAGACAGCGAAGGATTTTATGTAAAAGGACTGACACTGGATGTTTTTGAAGGAAATGGATATCCGGATGCTGCAAAATTGATTAAGGCGACTTTGGAAGAAGCTGGAATTGGAATTGATATCCAGGTTCAGGAATATAATGCATGGCAGCAAAAAGTGGGCGTTGAACATGACTTTATGATTGAACTCCAGGGCGGTTTTATGGGACCAGATCCGGTAGCTCTGACAAATCGGGTTGGCAGCGGAAAGTCAGCAAACTGGGGAAATTACAGTAATCCGAAAGTAGATGAACTGCTTCAGAAGGGTGTTTCTACAAGTGTCCAGGAAGAACGTGCTGAGTATTATCAGGAAATTCAGACAATATTGGCAGAGGAACTTCCATACATTAATATTGTAAGTTTTGCCGGACCAGAAGTGAATCGGGCAGAGTTTGAGAATCTTCCATACGATGGACAGGGAAAATGGGGATGGGCAGACTATTCTCATACTGAAAGAAAAAATTAAAGGAGGAAACAGCGATGAAAGACATTTATCAAAAATTAATTCAGGATATACCAGAATATAAAGAATTTTTGACCGTAGATGAATTAAATGAAAGTTCCAGAAAACTTGAACAGAAGTATCCGGAGTGCGTGGAAATGTTTGAGTTTGGGCAGACAAGAGAAGAGAGAAAATTATATTGTCTCAAAATTGGAAATGGGTCTCACAGGGCATTGATGTTTGGATGTCCACATCCAAATGAGCCAATCGGAACGATGATGCTTGAATATTTTTCAGAACGACTGGCAGCAGATGAAAAATTGAGAAATGAACTGGATTATACATGGTACATTGTTAAGGTATGGGATACGGACGGATTGAAGTTAAATGAAAAATGGATGAAAGGCCCATATACCTTATATAATTATTCGAGAAACTTTTTCAGACCTGCCGGACATCAGCAGGTGGACTGGACTTTCCCGATCGATTATAAAAAGTTACATTTTCATAATACAATTCCTGAAACAAAAGCAATGATGGAATTGATCGATGAAATAAAACCGGAATTCATTTATTCACTGCACAATGCCGGTTTTGGCGGAGTATACTGGTATCTGACAGAACAAACACCGGAAATTTATGAAGAGATGAAAAATGCAGCCTATAAGCAGGAAGTACCATTGAATTTAGGGGAGCCGGAAGCTCCGTACTGTGTGGAGTGGGCGCCTGCAATCTATCAAAGTCTTGGAATCAGGCAGGATTATGATTACATGGAAAAGTATAATGATGGAAACATAGGACATGTGTTAAATATAGGTACATGCAGTGCAGATTATGCACAAAATGTGTGTGGAGCATTTACGTTGCTGACAGAACTTCCTTACTTTTATGATGCCAGAATTACTGATTTATCCCAATCAGATGTTTTGAGAAAAGATGTAGTACTCCAAAAGTTAGAATGGGAAGAAGAGAGTAATCAATTTATCAAAAATACATTAAAGATTTCTCAAAAATATATGGACGAGAAAAATCCATTCTTAATGGCTTTGATAGCATTTACAGAAGGAGAATCAGCAGAGGCAACAAAGCGAATGGTGCAGGAAAATCCAGAATATAGTAAAGCAGCCACAAATGCAGAAAAATTTGATAATTTATGGATGTCTAAATTCTATAAATCATTAAGTTATGGAATGCTGATACGTGCAAATGAGAGTGAACTGGAAAAGATGCAGAAGGAAGGAGAAGATGATCCGGAGAAGAAAGCTGCTTTTGAAAAAGCTTTTGATCTTGCCGTACAAAAACATAAAGAACTGTCAGAAGAATTGGAACAAAATATTGATTATCAGGTTGTACCAATTAAAAAATTAGTTGCAATTCAGCTGGAATGTGGCTTACTGATGGCAGAATATCTGAAGAACAGATAGAGAATTGAAAGTAGAAAGTTGGGGAAGATGAACATTATTGAAAGACTGAAAGAGAAATATCCCAATATGACAAAAAAGCAAAAGCAGATAGCAGAATATATGATGAATCATGTGGATAAAATGTCTTTTATCACGTTAAAAGAATTAAGTGCAGAGACGAATGTGACGGAAATGACAATTTTAAATGCATGTGCTGCTTTTGGATATGCGAATTTCAATGAAGTTAAGTACGAGTTCAGAAATTATATCAGTATGCTGAATAAGATTGAGCTACACCAGGAAAATGAGTATCCTTCTACATTTATCCCCAAATATGAACTGGAAGACCAGAAGAAAGTTCTGACAGAAATTTTGGAAGAAGAAGCAGGAATGTTTCAACGGTTTGTGGAGAATACAGATATTGAAAAGCTTTTTCGTATATCTCATGAAATAGTATCAAGCGAAAAAATAATCATATGTGGTCGTGGGGTATCAAAATTAATGGCTGAATTTTTCACGCTTCGATTAGCAAGCATTGGGATAGGTGCAATCATTGTTGATACAGAATTGAATGATAGTCTTCATGCGGCGCTTGCAATGATTGATGATAAGACCTTATTAATTCCAATTTCATTACCAGACTATTATTTTATGACAGATAAGGTCGCGGCATATGCAAAAGGGTGTAAGGCAAAAATATTAGTATTAACAGATAATGATCAGGCACCAATTGTACAATTTTCTGATTGGGCATTATA
>JAPFCT010000158.1 GCA_026169575.1 Faecalimonas sp. | reverse complement strand
TAACCAGACAGGAGATAGGAACAAAGTGATGTTCATTCTTTGTATGCAGATTTGAAGGTATATACTTTTACTATTTAGATATTCCTCCTTAGCTCAGTCGGTAGAGCACTCGGCTGTTAACCGAGTTGTCGTTGGTTCGAGTCCAACAGGGGGAGTTTGAGAGTTCGTAGACAATGATGTTTACGAACTTTTTTATTGTATAGGAAATATGTTGTTGAAGCAACCCACCGCAGGTGAAGAATCCTACTTTACAGAATTCTTTTTTATAAACGGTAATCAAAAGACATGATTACCATTTATTTGTTTTATATTGTTTTTTCTTTTCGCTTGGATTGACCCCGGTTACTTTTTTAAAGATGCGGTTGAAATGAGTCAGGTTGGAGAATCCGACTTCCCGGCTGATACGGGTAATATTATAGTCGGTCTCCAGCATGAGTCTTTGCGCATGGAGAATCCGGGTTGTATTCAAATACTGTATGATGGTTTTTCCCGTTGCATTTTTAAATTCATGACACAGATGATAGGGACTGATATAGAGCATCTCGGCTAACTGATTGACAGAGATATCGTCCATGTAATGGGTATGGATATAGTCAACAGCTTGCGCAGAACGTGTCTTAGGTATACTTTTTGCTGCATTAAATTCCAGACGCAGTATGCTTAGCAGAAGTCTGTTTAATTGATTAGATATAAATGCATCGTGGTATTTGCCGGGGGAATCCAACTCGCGGGTCAGGTCCTGAAGCAGAGGCTGAATAGAACTTGCTTTAAGACTTTGTGTTGTAAAAATCGTAACTTTTTCTAAAAGTTTCTGCCGTACATCCTCATCTGTGATCAGATCCGGTGTAAAATAGAGGACAATTCTTTTAAAAGGCATATCTTTCTCACCATAGGAATAGTGCATGATATGCGGGGGAAACAGAACAAAATCGTTGGCTGTAAAATGGTAAGTTTCCCCTTCGATCATATGCAGTCGTTCTCCGTCCAGAAGATAGTACAATTCAAAAAAATCGTGAAAATGCGATTGGGTCATATTGTCATTGACTCCTTCCGCATAAGCATAGGCGATCTTCTTTCCCTGTGAAATAATAATTGCAGCAGTGTCTAGCATTGTATTCAAATCTCCTTTTTGCACAAAATAGATGATTGCATTTTGTGTATATTTACCAAAAAATAAAATTAGTGATTTCTTTTAAGAGAAGATTAGCATAAAAAAATCTAAATGACAAGATTGAAAATCGCAAAAAAAGTAAAATATTTGATGGAATAGGACAAAAATTGTCTACTTTTTCTCACTCTGTTTTTTTATAATATTTTTAGAAATCGGAACGGAGATGGACATCTGTTCCACAAAAAAACAAGAGAAGGAGAACGAGCATGAAAGTATGTTTACAGGCAGAGGCCGTAAAGCAGACGGAAAATTATTTTTCTGTGCTGACAGACGGCACAGAAATCCGCATTTGGTTTCTGACAGATTCGATCATCAGGATCCGGGCGGGATTTGACGGTGATTTCGCGGAGGAATCATATAGTCTGGTGACAACTGCATGGGAAGACCGGATGGATGAGGTTATGAAGAATTATCGGAAACGTATCCGGACGGCAAAAGCAGAATTGACTGACGGGGCGGAAAAAGCAGTGATCCAAGGTGAACTTCTGCGTGTGGAAGTGGAGAAAGAACCGTTCCGTATTTGTGTTTATGATGCCGAGGGCACACAGATTCATGCAGACATTGTGGATCTGGCTTATATGGAGGACAGCAACCATCGTCGGATCCATACGAGTGAGATCACGGCGGACGATTGTTTTTACGGTTTCGGCGAAAAGAGCGGGGAGTTCAATAAGGCGCAGAAATTTATGAATATGAGCCCGAAAGACGCCATGGGATATAATCCGAAAGAAACCGATTCTCTGTATAAACATATTCCGTTTTATATTAAGCTGAACAAGAAGACAAAAAAGGCTGTCGGATATTTTTATCACAATACATATGAATGCGATTTTAATATGGGACGTGAGAAGAGCAACTACTGGAAACCGCATAGTACTTATCGTGTGGATGGCGGAGACATTGACCTCTTTTTGATCGCAGGACCGAAGATGCGCGACATTGTAGAGCGTTATACGGATCTGACCGGAAAATCTGCGATGCTTCCACGTTATGCGCTGGGGTATCTTGGTTCCTCGATGTATTATCCGGAGCTGGAGCAGGATTGTGATGATGCGATTTTGGAATTTATCGATACAACAAAGGAAGAGGGGATCCCGGTAGACGGATTCCAGCTTTCATCGGGATATTGTGCGATCGAAACAAAAGAGGGCATCAAACGCTGTGTATTTACATGGAATAAGAAACGTTTTAAGGATCCGAAAGATTTCTTTCAGCAAATGACAGAACGGGGAATCTGTGTTTCCCCGAATGTGAAACCGGGGATCCTGCTGCTTCATCCGAAGAAAGAAGAGATGCAGGAGAAAGGAATGTTTGTTAAGGCGAGTGACAGTGACGAGCCGGGAATCGGAACATGGTGGGGCGGAAAAGGTGTTTTTGTAGATTATACCAGTCAGCAGACGCGTGACAACTGGAAAGCGATGCTGAAAGAAAATGTGCTGGAATACGGTACAAGCTCCATATGGAACGACAACTGCGAATACGACAGTATGATCGATAAGGACTGCCGCTGTGATTTTGAGGGGAAAGGCGCGACGATCGGTCAGTTGAAATCCGTGATGTCCAACATCATGTGTCATATCACAGACGAGGCAGTACATGAGACATTTGAAAATCGCAGACCGTATATCGTGTGTCGCTCCGGTCATTGTGGTATTCAGAAATATGCACAGACATGGGCGGGAGATAATTTAACATGCTGGGAGGCATTGAAGTACAATATTGCAACGATCCTCGGAATGGGACTTTCCGGAGTAGCCAATCAGGGATGTGATATCGGCGGATTTTACGGACCGGCTCCGGAGGCAGAGCTGCTTGTGAGATGGATCCAGAACGGGATCTTCCAGCCGAGATTTTCCATTCATTCTACGAATACGGACAATACGGTAACAGAGCCGTGGATGTACAGTGATTGTAAAGAGTACATTAAGAAAGCGATCGAGTTCCGTTATCAACTGATCCCGTATCTGTATTCTTTGATGGAACGTGCGCATGAAACCGGACTTCCGATCATGGAACCGCTTTGCAGTGCATTCCAGAACGATGCGAACTGCTATGATGAGGGCGTCGACTTTATGTTTGGCGATGCGCTTTTCGTTGCAAATGTAGTAGAAAAGGGAGCAAAGGCACGTCGGGTATATTTGCCGGAGGGCGAGGTGTTTTACGATTTCTATACGAGAGAGCGTTATGATGGCGGACAGACGATCGAATTTCCGGTCGATCTGGGAAGTATCCCTCTTTTTGTCAGAAGCGGAGCGATCGTGCCGATGGCATTGAATAAGATGAACAATCTGATGACAGAGAAAGTGACCGGGCTGAATATTCTCTGCGCTCCGGATAAAGACAGTTCTTTTGTGATCTATGAAGATGACGGAGAGACAATGGATTATGAAAACGGAGGATATTTAAAGACAGCTCTGGACGTCAGAGCGGGAGAACAGACGGTATTTTCTTTCCGGAATGCGGGCGATTATAAGACAACGGTTGAAGACATTTATCTGGATGTGATCCACCGGGAAAAGGCTCCGTAATGGGTAAAAGCAGACGGACATGATCTTCCTCATTTCCTGCACAGAAAGAAATTTGAGGCGGCAGAAGAGGGCTGGTATTACAGTCAGAGACTGAAATCTGTGCAGATCAAATATAAAAATCCGAAGAAGAACTATGAAGTGATCGTGTCATTTGAACAGTTTGACATGATCGGAATGTAAAAGAAAGGAATGAGGCGACATGAAAAAAGCAATTTCAATACTGCTTACTATGGGATTGTGCGCAGGGCTTCTGGCTGGCTGCGGAGCGAAAAGCGCGGCAACCAGTGAAGAGGCGACCGCAGAAAATCCGATGGTGCTGACGTTATCCCATGGTTTGAGCGAAACACATACGGTGCATATCGCAATGGAAGAATTTGCCGAGAAAGTGGAAGAGCGTACAGATGGCAGGATCAAAGTAGAGATCTTCCCGAACGCACAGCTTGGAAGCGAGACGGAATCTATGGAGCAGCTCACGGCAGGTGTGATCGCTATGACAAAAGTCGCGGCTCCGATCCTGGCGACCTACGAGGAGGGGTACAATGCGTTCGGTCTTCCGTACATTTTCGATGATACAGAGGACTTTTACCATGTAATGGATTCGGATGAGATGCACGAATTTTTCCTTTCCACAGAGGATGAGGGATTTGTAACATTGACTTACTATACTTCCGGAGCACGTTCTTTCTATACAAAGGATAAAGCGATCCGCACGCCGGAAGATCTGAAAGGTTTGAAGATCCGTGTACAGGATATGGAATCCCAGACCGATATGCTAGACGTAATGGGCGGGACTCCGGTTGCCATGTCTTACGGCGATGTGTATACCTCGCTCCAGACGGGTATCATCGATGGAACAGAGAACAATGAGACGGCGCTTACAACCGGTAAACATGGAGAAATCTGTAAAGTATATTCAAAAGATGAACACGCGATGATCCCGGATGTTATGGTCATGAGTGCAAAAGTGTGGAAGACGATCAGTCCGGAAGATCAGCAGATCATTCTGGAAGCGGCACAGGAATCGACAGACAGCCACAAAGTATTGTGGGAAGAGGCGATCAACGACGCGGTAGAGGAAGCCAAGAACGAGATGGGTGTCGAATTCGTAGAGGATGTGGACAAGGATGCATTCCGCGAAGCAACGCAGGGAATGGTAGACGAGTACTGCGACCGTTATCCGGGTGTTGCAGAGGTTCTTGACATCATTGAATCTGTAAGATAGGAGGGAAAACCATGCAGGAAATATTGACGAAAATCAAAAAAGGAATGAATTTTCTGTTGTCCAGAATTGCGGCGGTGCTGTTATCTGCCATGACGCTTCTGGTCTTGTATCAGGTATTTACCCGCTATGTGCTGAACAGTCCGGCGGCGTTTACCGAAGAAATTGTCCGATATCTGCTGATCTGGACCGGTTTTATCGGAGCGGCATATGCATTCAGTACAAGACAGCACATGGCGCTTGTACTGGTGAGAGATAAACTGTCTCCGGGACGTAAAAAAGTGCTGATGACAGTCATTGACGCGCTGATCCTTGTGTTCGCGCTGTTTGTCATCATCATCGGAGGCACAAAACTGGCGTTGAGCGCAGTGAAAGAATATTCTGCACTTCTGGGAATCTCCAGAGGGCTTGTATATAGTATGGCGCCGATTTCAGGAGTGTTTATCGTTCTGGCACAGAGCATCAACATTTATGAAGATGTGACCGGAAATGTGATCGAAGAGGAAGAAGGAGGGGAAGCGTAATGGATATTGCTGTAACGACTATAC
>JAPFCT010000088.1 GCA_026169575.1 Faecalimonas sp. | reverse complement strand
TAGTTGCACAGTGTGCAGAAAAATAGAAGGTGGGATTAGCCGAAAAGGAGAAAGCCAGACAAAAGTCCAGATCGGTTTACTGTAAATAGAATACTCCCTTTTGCAGGTAAGTGAAAACATTCATCTGCAAAGGGAGTATTTTTATTGGCTCTTGTCCCCGCGTCCCAGGATCACGGTGGCATAGTAGTGATTTCGGCATGGTTCCGCTGATTAATATCCGTAAGATCCATCCAAAGATTCGTCATGTGCGATCCATTCTTCTACGTCAATGACGCGGTATTCATCTTTTGTGTCGCGGATATAGACTTTTTCAATCCCGGCATTGATGATCATTTTTTTGCACATGGAGCAGCTGTTGGAATTTTCTACATAGTCGTTGGTCTTCATATCAATTCCGGTAAGATACAGAGAACTTCCAATCATTTTGTCGCGGGAAGCGCTGATGATCGCGTTCGCTTCCGCATGTACGCTGCGGCACAGTTCATATCGTTCTCCGCGAGGGATTTTGAGTTTCTCACGGATACACATATTAATGTCCGTACAGTTTTTCCGTCCGCGCGGGGCGCCGGCATAACCGGTGGAGATGACTTCGTCATTTTTTACAATGACTGCACCGTAGTGTTTTCGCAGGCAGGTACAGCGCTGGGAGACCATCTCCGCAAGGTCCAGATAGTAGTTGATTTTATCGCGTCTCATATGAATATTCCTCCTTTAAACTGCGAAGTGTGCTGTAAAAATCCGGGAAGGAGACATCTACGCAGGAACTGTTTTGGATTATCGTTGTCCCATCTGCAATTAAAGCGGCGATGGAAAAAGCCATAGCGATTCGGTGATCGAAGTAACTGTCGATCACAGCTCCGTGCAGAGGTGTTTTTCCATGAATGATCATACCGTCATCGGTTGGGGTGATATCTGCCCCCATTCTTTTTAGATTTTCGGTGACGGTATCGATGCGGTTCGTCTCCTTGACTTTGAGTTCTTGTGCATCCCGGATGATCGTTGTACCTTCTGCACAGGCAGCGAGAATGGCGATCATCGGGATTTCATCGATCAATGTCGGAATCAGACTGCCTTCGATGACTGTGCCGTGAAGGCTGCTTGTGCGGACCAGAAGATCGGCAGTTGGTTCCCCTCCATCATCTGTTTTGGAGAGATAGGTAATATCTGCTCCCATTGCTTCGCAGACTGATAAAATCCCGGCGCGGGTCGGATTGACTCCCACATTTCTGATCATAATCTCAGAATCGGGAACAAGCAGACCGGCAGCGATAAAATAGGTGGCAGAAGAGATATCACCCGGTACAAGCACTTTTTGTCCGAAAAGTTCTTTGCACGGGCGGATTACAGACACCGCGCCGTCGTCGGATTTTTTACTTTTCAGATCAGCGCCGAATGCGCGCAGCATCCGTTCCGTATGGTCGCGGGACAATTCCGGCTCTGTCACGGATGTTTCCCGGTCTGCATACAGTCCTGCCAGCAGGATCGCGGATTTTACCTGTGCGGAAGCAATCCCGGAAGAATAGGAAATTCCATGCAGGTCTGAAGGCCGGATCCGGAGCGGGGCACAGCCGTTTCCTGCAAGACTGGTGATGTCAGCTCCCATCATAGAAAGCGGCGTGATGATGCGTCCCATCGGCCGCGTGTTGAGGGAGGCATCTCCGGAAACCGTTGTTTCAAATGGTTGTCCGGCTAAAATACCGGAGAGCAGTCTTGTTGTTGTTCCACTGTTTTTTGTATCTAATGCAGCAGAAGGGCGGCAGAGTCCATGAAGTCCCCTGCCGTGTACCAGGACAGTGTCACCGAGATTTTCGATCTCGATCCCCATTTGAGCAAAACAGTTGATCGTGGCGAGACAATCTGCTCCCTGGAGAAATCCGTGGATCTCTGTCAGCCCGTTTGCAATCGCGCCAAACATCACCGCACGGTGGGAAATTGATTTATCTCCGGGTACAGTGACTGTTCCCCGCAATTTTTTTGTAGAAGTAAGTTCCATTGTATCTCCTCGTCTTTCTGAAAAAATTTCAAATATCAATCAGGCTGTACTGGCTGAAAATTTGAACAGTAAAAATTCAGCAACAAAAGTTCAGCAGTACTATCTCTCATATACGATATAGCGGTATTTCTGAAGCAGTTTTGCCGCTTTCTGGGAAGAAAGTTCATCGTAAAATTCAATCCGCAGCACACCTTCTTCAAATTCCCGGTTGTGGATGATCCCGATATTTTTCATACTGATGTGATTGGAGGCAAGGATCGTTGCAATCGTTGCGATCCCGCCTGCCTCATCAATGATATCACAGTAGATGACAAACTCTTTTTTGATACAGCCAAAAGAACTGTCCGGAATAGAATTCCGGTAAGTCTTTGCGCGGTCGAAAAAATCATAGAGCTGTTCGGCATCACATGCTTCGACAGATTGCTTTGCCTTTGTCAGAAGATCAATGTAGGCGCCGAGAATCTCCGAGATCTGTCTGTGATTTTTCAGGCAGATATGCTGCCACATGGCAGGCGAAGAAGAAGCGATCCGCGTGATGTCTTTAAATCCTCCGGCAGCAAGCAGCTTCATATGTTCATTAGCTGTGTCAGTCTGTTCCACAAAATTGACAAGGCCGGAAGCGATGATATGTGGCAGATGGCTGATCGTTCCCGTGACAAAGTCATGTTCTGCAGCATCCATAACGATCGGAAGCGCCTTGAGAGAGGAAATAAAATCTTTGTAGGCATTTACTTTTTCCGAAGAAACCTTTTCAGAGGGTGTCAGGACAAAATAGGCATTTTCAATTAGAAGTGCTTTTGCGTTTGCGAATCCGGTCTTTTCAGAACCTGCCATCGGATGTCCACCGATAAAATATTCCTCCAGATCAAGCGCGCGGACTGCTTCGTGGATTGATGACTTTACGCTGCCGACATCTGTCAGGATACAGCCTTCATGCATGTATTCTTTTAACTGGGCCAGATAGGCATTGTTGTAAGCGACCGGGGCGCACAGAAACAGATAGGAGCAGTTGTGAAAACTGTCATTGATCGAGGCACATGCAGTATCGATGATCCCTTCCTGCGCAGCGAGCGCCAGCGTTTCCTTTTGTTTGTCGAATGCGACCAGTTCCATGTCCGGGTAGTATTGCCGTATGGCTTTGGCTATGGATCCCCCGATCAGTCCAAGCCCGATAAAACCAATTTTTTCCTTCATATTATAATATCCTTCCAGTCTGCGTAAATCAGAAAATTTTTATATGGATTATTGTAAGCTATTTTCTGGTATTTGTCAAAACTACATTGCTTTAAAGTGAGGAAGCAAAAGAGCCGCAGAAAGTATCGGAATGCGTGGATGGGCACAAAGGGGAACGGAAAAGAAAATATTGCACAAAAATTGTACAAATTATATAAAAGAGTTGTAATTTACTATTTTTTTTAGTACAATATACACATGACAAAAACGTGCTAGAAGGAGGCAGCAATATGAAAGTTTACAGAACGGATGAAATTAGAAATGTCGTGTTGCTTGGACATGGCGGCAGCGGAAAAACAAGCTTAGTGGAAGCGATGGCTTTCGTATCAGGAGTGACAAACCGTATGGGAAAGATCTCGGATCACAATACACTCAGTGATTTTGACAAAGAAGAGCAGAAAAGAGAATTTTCAATCCATACGACGTTATATCCGATCGAGTGGGAGAAAGCAAAGATCAATGTGCTTGATACACCAGGTTACTTCGATTTTGTCGGGGAAGTAGAAGAGGCAGTCAGCGCAGCAGATGCGGCAGTCATCGTTGTATCGGGAAAAGCAGGTGTGGAAGTCGGAACAGAGAAAGCGTGGGAACTCTGTGATAAATATAACCTGCCGCGTATGGTCTATGTGACAGAGATGGATATGGATGATGCAAGTTTTCGTAATGTTGTAGAAGAACTGACAGCGAGATACGGAAAGGTGATCGCACCGCACTTCCAGCCGATCAGAGAGAACGAACAGCTGGTTGGATATGTGAATGTCATTAAGAATGCAGCAAGAAGATATACGGGCATCGGACAGAGAGAAGAATGTGAAATTCCGGAATATTGTATGCCGAACCTTAAAATATACAGAGATACGCTGTTAGAGACAGTTGCTGAGACAAGCGAGGATCTGATGGAACGTTATTTTGCAGGAGAAGAGTTCTCAGTGGAGGAGATCCGTTCTGCGCTCAGAGTCAATGTGATGGATGGAAGTATCGTTCCGGTCGGAATGGGATCGAATACGATGGCGCAGGGAGTTGCCAATCTGCTTTCAGACATCGTAAGATTTTTCCCAAGCCCGGATAAACGGGAATGTGTCGGATTCAACCGTACGACAAAGGCAATCTATGAGGCAAACTATGACTTTGCAAAAGCGAAGACAGCCTATGTATTTAAGACGATGGTTGACCCGTTCATCGGAAAATATTCATTTGTCAAAGTATGTTCCGGTGTTTTAAAAGGGGACGATGTTCTTTACAACACAAGCACAGATGCAGAGGAAAAGCCAGGCAAATTATATACGATGCAGGGAAATAAGCCGGTAGAAGTGCAGGAACTGCATGCCGGAGATATCGGTGCGATCGCAAAACTCAGTGCGACAAGAACCGGGGATACACTTGCCACAAAGAATACACAGGTAGTATATCCAAAGACAGATCATTCTGTTCCATATACATATATGAAATATGTTGTAAAATCAAAGGGAGATGAAGACAAAGTATCCCAGGCACTGGCGAAGATCATGGCAGAAGATGTCACTGTGAAAGTAGTCAACGACAGTGAGAACCATCAGACACTGCTCTATGGTATGGGAGAACAGCATCTGGAAATCATTGTCAGCGAGCTTGCAAACCGCTATAAAGTGGACGTTACACTGGAGACACCGAAAGTTGCATTCCGCGAGACGATCCGCAAGACTTCAGATGTTGATACAAAATATAAGAAACAGTCCGGAGGTCATGGGCAGTACGGACATGTCAAGATGAAATTTGAGCCATCAGGCGATTTGGAAACACCATATGTTTTTGAGGAGACAGTTGTAGGCGGAGCTGTTCCGAAGAACTACTTCCCGGCAGTTGAGAAGGGGCTGCAGGAATCTGTAGGAAGAGGACCTCTGGCAGGTTATCCGGTAGTCGGAGTGAAGGCAACTTTATACGATGGATCTTACCACCCGGTCGATTCTTCGGAGATGGCATTTAAGACAGCGACCATGCAGGCATTCAAGAAAGGAATCATGGAGGCCTCTCCGGTTCTCTTAGAGCCTATTGCAACACTGAAAGTGACTGTTCCGGACGAATATACCGGAGATGTTATGGGAGATCTGAATAAGCGCCGCGGCCGTGTCCTTGGAATGACTCCGGTGCAGGGAGGAAAACAGATCATTGAGGCAGATATTCCAATGACAGGTGTATTTGGATACTGTACTGTGCTCCGTTCTATGACCGGAGGACGCGGAACCTATGAATATGAATTTGCAAGATATGAGCAGGCGCCGTCAGATGTGCAGGAAAAAGAGATCGCAAAACGTGCGGCAGAAGAATAGATTCCATATAAAAGAAGAAATGAGAAAATAGAAATTTATAGAAGAAATGGCAGAGGATCTGAGACAGCAGAAGCAGTCTTGGAT
>JAPFCT010000301.1 GCA_026169575.1 Faecalimonas sp. | reverse complement strand
TTTCACAAGTGCCGTACCAGTACCTTGAAGATACCGCATTTTTAGATCTGGTCAACCGGGCAAAATTCTGTATTCAGGAAGAGGACTGCATCGATGCGATTTTCCGGAGAGGGTTTCAGTTTTTGCAGAACCTTGTGATCATTGTGACGCTGTCGGCGGCAATGCTATCTTTCCATGTCGGGCTGTTTCTTCTCCTTTTGGCTGTGGCAGTGATCAATGTGCTGCTTTACCTGCGGTTTGTGAAGATTGAGACCGAGCATTTTCAATATAATATGGAGATTGACCGGAAATATATTTATTATCTGGATACGCTGCTGTATCCCAGATTTGGAAAGGATTTCCGCTTTTATCCGGTAGGACGGCTGCTGGTTGATAAATTTTCCGGGTTTTCCGATGAGCTGACACGGCAGTTTGCGAAGTACGGAAGGAAAGAGCTGGGGATCAAAGGCTGCGGAGCGCTGACAAAATATGCTGCGATGGGAATCTGTTATGCGGCGGTCTTTTGGAAAGCGATTCAGAAAAAGCTTAGTATTTCTTCTTTCAGCTTTTATCTGTCTGCCAGCACCACGTTTCTGAATATGATCACGGAGAGCGTGGAAAATATGCTGCGATTTTTCATGTTTCTGAAGTACGCAAAACCGTTTGTGGAACTTCTGGAATTTTCCGGAGAAGCGCCGTCTGAAAAAAAGAAAGAGCCATTGCGGAAACTGGAAGAAGAGATCACTTCGCTTACCTTTCGAAATGTGACATTCTCCTATCCGAATGCCAAAAGCCCGGTACTGAAAAATATTTCTTTTCAGATCAAAAAAGGAGAGAAGATCTCCATCGTGGGATTAAACGGCGCAGGGAAGACAACGATCGTCAAGCTGATCTGCCGTCTGTACCAGCCGGATGCAGGGGAAATACTTGTAAATGAGATTCCGATCGACGAATTTGACTATGCATCTTATATCGGTCAGATTTCCACACTGTTCCAGGATTTCCGTCTTTTTGCATTTTCGCTGAAAGAAAATATTTTAAGCGGGGAAATGAAGCAGAACGGAGAGGAAGAGAAAGCGTGGGCGCTTGCCGGACTTACCGGGCTGCAAAAGCGGATCCAGGCGCTGCCGCAGGGAATGGACAGCATATATTCCAAAGATTATGAGGAAGGCGGGATCGAACTTTCAGGCGGAGAACAGCAGCGTCTGGCGCTGGCGCGTATGCTGGCAAAAGAGAGCAGTCTTCTGATCTTAGATGAGCCGACAGCGGCGATGGATCCCTATGCAGAAGCAGAATTTTATGACGCGTTCCAGAAGATGGCGGGAGAGCGGATGGTCATTTACATATCCCACCGCATGTCCGCATCGGTTTTCTCGGACAAGATCCTTGTGTTGGAACACGGCATTGTGGCCGATTTTGACAGCCATGCGAATCTGCTGAAAAAGAAGGGACGATATCAGGAACTGTTTCAGATTCAGGCAGACCATTACCAGTAGAAAAAGGAGGAGTCTATGAAGAAATTATTTCAGTACCGGAATTTTTTTGTATTTATGTTATTCTTATCGCTGCTCAGCGCAGTCATTACATTGCTCAGCCCGGTTCTGATCAATATCTGGTCGAAGACCGGGGTGAGGATTTCCACTCAGAAGCTTGTAAATCTGTTTCTCCTGCTTGTCGTATCACTTGTGCTGGAAGTGTTTCTGACCATCTTCCGGGAAAGATTTGCCAAACAGTACAATATTGCAAATTTTAATAAGTATCTGCACAAGTACTGCCATTTAGACTACGATACGATCCAGGAAGAGGGACCGACAAATCTGCTTGGCAGAATCCAGATGGCAGTCAACAATCTGTATTCCTTTATGACGGAAAGTTATATTCAGATCTGGTCGAGCCTGCTGATCCTTGCGGCGATCCTCGGGATCACGCTCTTTCAGAACTTATTGATCGCGGGGATCATGCTGCTTCTGGTGTTTGTGAATTATTTTGGATATAAGCTTCTCAACAAAGAACTTGCAAGGCGTTCGGAAGTGTTGCAGAAGGAAAATTCCGAAGGGTTCCAACAGTTAGTCTCTTTTCTTGGGCAGACAGATTATCTGAAGCAGTGCAGTGACTACTGTCAGCTGGAGAAGCAGGTGCAGCCGGCGGTCGAGCGGATCTATGGAAGTATGGCAGATATCAATGTCTTTGCACAGGCTTCTTCCAAAGTGCTTCGTTCGGTCAACAGCATTGCACAGACGATGATCATGGCGCTGACGGTGTTTCAGTATCTGGAGGCAGACGGAAGTCCGCTGATGATGGTACTGATGGTCGTACTGTTCCCGATTTATACAAGCAATCTCTCAATCATTACCAACGCCAATCTGAGCAGACAGAATCTGAATGTGTCAAAAGAATTTATCCGTCAGATGGATGAGAAAGAAGAAGTGGACGGAACGAGAGAAATCTCACAGATTTCTTCGGTGAAGATTGATATCGATACGCTTCAGATCAAGGGAAAAGAACTGGCTCACGGGATCCGGGGTGAATTCTATCCGGGGGATATTGTATGGGTCAAGGGAGAGAGTGGAAAAGGGAAGAGTACTCTTGTAAAGCTGCTTTTGAAGTTTCGAAAGTCGGACGGAATCTGGCTGAACGGAATTCCGCTTTCGGAGATTACAAATGCCTCGCTGCGCCTGCGAATCAATTATCTCTCCCAGAATGTCCCGATCGTAAAAGGCAGTCTCCGGGAAAATCTCTTTTTCAACAAAGAGTGGGATGCACAGACCGAGGAAAAATTAAAGCAGGAACCGATCCTGCAGGGAATCCTGGAGAAAAAGACGATGGATTCTTTTATCGAGGAAAACGGAGCCAATCTGTCTGGCGGAGAAAAACAGCGGATCGCGCTGGCAAGAGCGCTTTATGATGATGTGGATGTGATGATCCTGGATGAAGTGACAAGTAATATCGACAAAGAGAGTGCGGAGATGATCTTACGGCGCGTGATTGAGAATGGAAGAGAAAAGATTATTTTTATGATCTCCCATGACTCTATGCCGGAAGTATATGCAAATAAGATATTGCAGTTGTAGGATATGGCAGAGGGAAAAGTGTGTACTGGCGCACATACGAAAGGTGTCAGTACACAGCTTTGCAGGCGTTGGAAGGCAGAGCGTGATTTTTTGTCTGTTTTTTGCTTGTTTTAGAAAAAATGCTTGACTTTCCGGGAAGACTTTACTATACTATAACTCGTAGCGATTTACAGACAGATGTGATAAATCGAATAATGGTATTATGCTGAAATAGCTCAGTCGGTAGAGCACTTCACTCGTAATGAAGGGGTCGTCGGTTCAAGTCCGATTTTCAGCTGAGGAAAAGACAGATATAGATGCAGGTCTATATCTGTTTTGCTATACACAGGTATCTGTTTGCCCTGCAAAAATTCCGTATGATTCTGTACAGATGCTATAATGTGATAGAAAAATGGGAAAAGTGGGAAGACATGGAAACGTGTCTTAAGAAAATGAGACGAAAGAGGGAATGTGGGAAATGAAACAAATGTGGAAGAAACTATTTGCGCCGACTGATATGACGGAAGGCGTTCCGTGGAAAAAGATCGTGCTGTTTACGATCCCGATGCTGATCGGAAATATTGCCCAGCAGCTGTATAACACGGTGGACAGCATCATCGTGGGCCGCTATGTCGGTGACAATGCACTGGCGGCGGTAGGGAGCGCCAGTCCGATCCTGAATCTTCTGATCGTATTGTTTATCGGGATTTCAGTCGGGGTCAGTATCATGGTCGCCCAGTATTTTGGTGCAAAGGAGAGAGAAGAACTGTCCTCAACGATCGGAGGCTGTGTGACGCTGACTGCGATCGTCGCGTTGATTCTGATGGTCATTTCTCCATTTGTTGTGCGGCCGATGTTAAAGATGCTCCATACACCGGACAGCATTATCAACTGGTGTACTTCCTATC